>JAIVIH010000150.1 GCA_020200615.1 Actinomycetota bacterium
TGCGGGAGGCGTGCCCCCAGTGCCCCGGCGGCGAAGAGACACGAGCTTGGCCCCCGCCCAGTCGCCCAGCGACGCCGTAACCGACAGCGTCCACCGCACCAGACCGGGGACCCGCCGCTCGACGTAGGCCTGCGCCGGCGGAGTCGCCCGGGCGCGGTCCGCAGCCGCCCGCAGGGCTGTGGCAACACGCGAGGTGCGCTCCGAACGCGCAGGCTTGGGCACCAGATCACATCCGCCGGACGGCAGACACAGTTCACCACACCGGACCCCTACCGGGCTTGAAATGGGCAGGCCGCGGGAAAGCTCCTCCGAGACCCACACGCCAAAGCATGGAGGTCCGAAACATGCCGACCAAGGATGAGATGCCGTCGACCCTGCAGCGCAGCCCGGCCAAGGCCCAGAGGACATGGCGCAAGGCCCATGACAGTGCCGTGGAGACCTACGGCGAGGGGGAGCGGGCCCACCGGACGGCGTTCGCCGCGATCAAGCAGTCGTTCGAGAAGATAGGCGACAAGTGGGAACCCAAGGCGGAGAAGGGGCCGTCGGACCCCGACGGGGATGAGACCTACGGAGGCGTGGACGTGGTCGGGCACACCCGCGACGAGCTGTACCAGCGAGCCCGGAAGCTGGGGGTGAAGGGGGCGTCGCGGATGAAGAAGACGGAGCTGGCGTCAGCGATCGCCAAGAAGCAGTAACCCTCATCCGGTCTCTCCAACCGGCACCGAAGAGAGCAAGATCTCGGATCCCACGCTGTTTCGCGGACCGTAGCGCCGGGTAACGCGAGTGGGTCGAGGAGCGGCGAGCTATTAGACGCCCCCGAGGATTTCGTCCCAGGAAAGAGGTTGATGACATTGCCGACAGCAACCACGAGAAGGGCAAGTGACGAAGGAACGCAGGTGGCCCGGGTCGCCGCCAGTCAGAGCCGTCAGGTCGCCGGCCGGGCCGCGGACGAGGCCGGTGGCCTGGCTTCGACGGCTGCCGAGCGCGGCGGCGATCTCGTCCGCGTGGCGAAGGAGGACGCCCGGCAACTGGCCGGGACGGTCCGCGCCCGGGCGGGTGAGGTCACCGAACAGCTCACGAGCCAGAGTCGCTCGCTGGTGGAGGAGACCAAGGGCCAGTTGGAAGGCCAGGTCCGGACCGGCAGCCAGCGGGCGGCCGGCGGTTTCCGTCAGCTCGGTGAGCAGGTGCAGGCCCTGGCCGAGGGCCGGCCCCGGCGATCCCCACTCGGGCCCCGGCGGTTAGGTGATGGCCCAGCCCTGGTACACCGACCAGGACAACGGTCGGTCGGCGTCGCCACCCGAGAACGATCGGCCGCTGGGCTGTTCTCGGACATGACCCAATCGTTCCAGGTGCTCGTGCGCAAGGAGGTGGAGCTGGCCAAGGTCGAGGTCAAGGAGCAGGCATCCCGGGCCGGCAAGGCCGCCGGCATGCTCATGGCTGGAGGGTTGGTCGGGTTCTTCGCCCTGCTCCTGCTGTCCTTCGCCGTCGCCCTGGGCTTGGCCGAGGGAATCCCGACGTGGCTCGCCTTCCTGGCCGTCGGCCTGCTGTACGCCGCCGTGGCCGGCCTCCTCCTCGTGGCCGGCAAGAAGAAGCTGGCTGCGGTGAAGCCGGTGCCGCGGCAGACCGTCGAGACCCTGCGGGAGGACGTCGAGGTCGCCAAGAGCTCGCTCTCCCGAGGCGCCAGCACCTGAGCCCAATCCCAGTCCAGACCTAGAAGAACCCTCGAGACGAAAGAGGAGGCCCACGTGGCCAACGAAGCGGACGACGTCCGACGCGACATCGAGCAGGCACGGAACGATCTCGGACAGACACTGGAAGCGATCGGCGACCGAGTCGCACCCAAGAAGGTCGTGGCCCGGGCCAAGGACAACGTCGCAGAGAAGGTGGACGACATGAAGGAAAAGGTCAGCCCTACCCGTCTCGTCCGCCGTCCCGCAGACGTCGTGCGCCGCGGCCTGCACGCGATGATGGGTGACGGGGACAGTGATGGCAACGGAAACGGCCGGAGTGCAAGCTACGGCCGTTCCCAGGGCCCGAGCGGCTCTCGGAGCGGAGCCCCGTGGCCGCCGGCGCCCTCGCCTTCGCCGCCGGGTTCTTTGTCGCCTCCAAACTCAAGCCCAGCAGCCGGGAGCAGCAACTGGCCCGCCAGGCTCGGGAACGCCTCCAGCCCTTCCGGGACGAGGCGGTGGGCATGGGCCGCCAAGTAGCGGGAGAGTTGCAGCGCACCGCTCGAGAGAGTCTCGACGAGGTGGCTCGCACCGCCGCCGAGGCGGCCAGCGACGTCCGTGACGACGTGGCCACGAGCGCCAAGGAGCTGGGCCAGAGGGCCAGCGAGGAGACCGACGAGGTCAAGGAGGAAGCCCTGACGTCGGCACAGCGGGTCAAGGGTCAGGCCAAGGCCGCAGCCCGGCAGGTGAAGGGGCAGACCAAGGACTCGACCGCCACCGTCAAGCAGGCCAAGGCCGACGTGAAGCAGGTGAAGAGGTCCGCGGGCACCGGATCGCCGACCCGGAAGGCTCCGGCGCAGACCAAGCGGGCGACCAAGCCGGCCACCGCTACCCGCGGTCCGGCGACGAAGGCCGCGGGCCGTACGGCCGCTGGATCCCGCAAGGCCGGCGCCGGGACGGCTCGCAGCGGAAGGACCGCCGCCCGCTAGCACCCACCAGTCCCACGAGCTCCGGAGGCACCCCCATGGGCGAACTCGGGTTACTCCCTGTCCAGCGAAGAGCACCGGCCTGCCGATCTGATCGCCTACGCCCGCAGGGCGCAGGAGGCCGGGTTCGGGTTCGCCTTGATCTCCGACCACTTCCATCCGTGGATCGACCGCCAGGGTCATAGCGCGTTCGTGTGGACCGTCATCGGGGGAATCGCCCAGGCCACCGAGCGACTGAGCCTGGGCACGGGTGTCACCTGCCCGGCCGTCCGCATCCACCCGGCGGTCATCGCCCAGGCCGCGGCCACGGCGGCCGATCTGATGCCGCGCCGCTTCTTCCTGGGCGTGGGGACGGGCGAGAACCTCAACGAGCACATCCTCGGCGACCGCTGGCCCGAGCTCGACGCCCGCTTGGAGATGCTGGAGGAGGCCATGGGCCTCATCCGCGAGCTCTGGGAGGGCAGCCTGACCAGCCACCGGGGCCGGCACTACACGGTCGAGAACACCCGCATCTACACCGTTCCCGACCAGCTCCCGCCCATCCACGTGGCCGCCGCCGGATCGAAGGCGGCCGAGCTGGCGGGCCGGCTGGGGGACGGCTTCATCGGCACTGCGCCCGACAAGGAGACGATCGAGACCTTCGAGGAGGCCGGCGGCGAGGGCAAGCCTCGCTACGGCCAGGTCACGGTCTGCTGGGCGGAAGACGAGGCGGGCTACGACCACGTCTACGTCCACCAGGTCGGCCCCGACCAGGAGGGCTTCTTCCGGTTCTACGAGCGGGAGGTCATGCCCAACTGGGATGACAGGGGTGACGGGTGGGTGGGCCCGGGCGCTGGTGGAGCGACCGGCCATTAGCCTCAGTTGCTCATGACCGACCCACAGCCCGTCGCTGAAGAGTTCGACGTCATCGTCATCGGGGGCGGCCCCGCAGGGGAGAACGTCGCCGGGCGGTGCGCCGAGGGCGGCTTGCAGACCGTCCTCGTCGAGCGGGAGCTGGTGGGAGGCGAGTGCTCCTACTGGGCGTGCATGCCCAGCAAGGCCCTCCTCCGGCCGGGCGAGGCCCTGGCGAGTGTCCGTCGGGTTCCGGGCGCCCGGGAGGCGGTCACCGGCGAGATCGATGTCACCGAGGCCCTGGCCCGGCGCACGGCGGTGACTTCGGGGTGGGACGACCGCTTCCAGGTGCAATGGCTGGAGGACGCCAAGGTCAGCCTCGTCCGCGGCCACGCCCGCATGCTGGGGAAGCGCCAGGTGGAGGTCGAGACCGAGGCGGGGGACGTGAAGCTCCGGGCCCGCCGGGCGGTGGTGGTGGCCACTGGATCAAGCGCCGCCCCGCCGCCGGTCCGGGGTCTGGCCGAGACCCGGCTGTGGGACAACCGGGACGCCACCGAGGCCACCGAGGTGCCGGATCGGCTCCTGGTCCTGGGCGGCGGCCCCGTGGGGTGCGAGCTCGCCCAGGCCTGGCGCCGCCTCGGGTCGCGCAAGGTCACCATCGTGGAAGGCGGCCCGCGGCTCATACCGCGGGAAGAGCCCTTCGCAGGGGAGGAGTTGAAAGCCGCCTTCGCCGCCGAGGGCATCCTCGTCTACACGGGTGCTACCGCCATCAGGGTTCGCCGGGAGGCGGACGACGCTCCGGTGACCGCCGTCCTCCACAGCGGCCAGAGCGTCACTGCCGACGAGATGCTGGTCGCCGTGGGTCGCACGCCCAACACCCACGACCTCGGCATGGAGACGGTGGGGTTGAAGCCGGGGGCCAACATCGAGGTCGACGACCAGTTGCGGGCCAAGAGCGTCGCCGGTGACTGGCTCTACGCCGTGGGTGACGTCACCGGACGCTCCCTGCTCACCCACATGGGCAAGTACCAGGCCCGTCTCGCCGCCGACCACATCCTGGGCCGGCCGGCGGAGGCGTGGGCCGACCGCACCGCCCTCCCCCGCGTGATCTTCACCGACCCTCAGATCGCGGCGGTGGGTCTGACCGAGCGCCAGGCCCAGGAGGAGGGCATCGAGGCCCGCGTCATCGCCTGCCCCACCAACTCCGTGGCCGGCTCGACGGTGCGGGGCGAGGGAAAGTCGGGAACGTGCCAGGTGATCGTGGACCACCACCGCGGCGTGATTATCGGAGCCACCTTCACCGGCTCGGAAGTGGCCGAGCTGCTCCACGCGGCGACGGTGGCCATCGTCGGGGAGGTTCCCATGGAGCGCCTGCGCCACGCTGTCCCCTCGTACCCAACGGTCAGCGAAGTCTGGCTGAAGCTCGTCGAGGGCTATCTCTCCGCCTCCGGCTGATGACGCCTACCGGGGAGTGAACCGCGCCGAGGAGGTGGCGGCCAAGCTCGACTCCGTACGGGCCTGGCTCGACGACAGCGACCTCGACGCCGTCCTCCTGTCCGAGCAGGGCGGATTCGCCTGGGTCACAGCTGGCGGCGACAACCACGTCACCCTCGGACAGGAGGTAGGGGCGGCGTCGGTCCTGGTGACGAGGGACGAGGCCTACCTGCTGGCTTCCAACATCGAGCTGCACCGGCTGGTGGAGGAGCAGGTGGCGGGAGCGCCCCTCACCCCCGTCGAGTGGCCCTGGCACGAGGACGGTGGGGAAGGCCGGGTCGTCGAGCGTCTCTGCGATCCGGCCCGCACCGTTTCCGACGTCGGCAGCCTCGGCCTTCCTCCGGCCCCTCCCGAGCTGGCCGAGCTGCGGACGGGCCTCCTGCCATCGGAGATCGAGCGCTATCGACTCCTCGGGGTCGACGCCGCGGAGGCGGTGGAGGTCACGTGCCTCTCCGCCCGTCCGGGCGACCGGGAGGTGGACGTCGCCGCCCGGCTGGCGTTCGAGTGCACGAGACGCGGAATCACGGCCCTGGTGAACCTGGTCGGGGTGGACGAGCGGATCGCCCAGTACCGCCACCCGCGGCCCAGTGACCGGCCGCTGGCGCACACCCTGCTCGTGGCCCTCTCCGGTCGTCGCCACGGCCTGCACGCGTCGCTCACCCGGATGATCCACGGAGGCCCGGCCGACGCCGACCTGGTCCACCGGCACGCGGCGGTCGTGAGGGTCGACGCCCGCCTGATCGCCGAGAGTCATCCCGACGCCGTGCTGGGCGACGTCTTCGACCGGGGCCTGGAGCAGTACCAGCGGGAAGGTTTCGCGGCCGAGTGGCGCCTCCACCACCAGGGCGGCCTCACCGGGTACGCCGGGCGGGAGGTCTTCGCCACCGGGTTCGCCCACCAGGTCCTGCGGGCCGACCAGGTCGTGGCGTGGAATCCTTCGATCACCCGGGTCAAGTCCGAGGACACGGTGCTGATCACCCCGGAGGGACCGGAGGTCCTGACCCGGAGCCCGGCCTGGCCTCAGGTCAAGGTCCAGGTCGCCGGGCTGGGCCAGGTGATCGAGCG
>JAIVIH010000402.1 GCA_020200615.1 Actinomycetota bacterium
GCATGGCCTCCAGGCCGGCCCGCAGCCTCCTCCCGGCCCGCTCGGCGCGGCCGGGGACGTCCTCCGCCTCCATCACCGCCAGCACCGCTCGCGCCGCCGCGGTGGCCAGCGGCTGGCCGCCGAACGTGGTGGCGTGGTCTCCGGGAACGAAGGCCGCGGACACCTCGGCCCGGGCCCAGCACCCGCCGATGGGCACGCCGTTGCCCAGGGCCTTGGCCATGGTCACGACATCGGGCCGGATGCCGGAGTGCTGGAATCCGAACCACCTGCCGGTCCGGCCAAGCCCGGTCTGGACCTCGTCCATCATGAGAAGCGCGCTCCGCTCGTCGCACAACCGGCGGGCACCCTGGAGGTAGCCGGGAGGAGCCACGAATACGCCCCCCTCGCCCTGCACCGGCTCCAGCAGCACGGCGGCCACGTCAGGGGCTTCCAGGGCCGCGGCCAGGGCGTCGAGATCCCCGTAGGGAACGTGGTGGAACCCCTCGGGCAGGGGCTGAAAGGCGGCGTGCTTCAGCGGTTGGCCGGTGGCGTGAAGCGTGGCCAGCGTGCGGCCGTGGAAGGAGCGGTGAGCGCTGATGACCGCGTACCGGCCCTCGCCCGCCCACTTACGGGCCAGCTTGATGGCGCACTCGTTGGCCTCGGCCCCCGAGTTGCAGAAGAACAGCTGACCGGGCCCGGCCCCGAGCAGGCGGTCGAGCACCCGGGCCACCTCGGTGGCCACGGTCGTGCCGTAGAGGTTGGAGACGTGCAGCAGCGTGCGCGACTGGGCAGCGAGGGCGTCGGCCACGGCCGGGTGGGAGTGACCGAGTGACGTCACCGCCAGTCCCCCCACGAAGTCCAGGTAAGACCGGCCCTCGTCGTCGTACAGACGGCTGCCCGCCCCCCGCACGAACGTCACCGGCGGAGGCGGATAGGTCGGCATCAGCGGGCTCTCCTCCCCGGTCATGGCTCCACCATGGTGCCGATGCCCTCGTTGGTGAACACTTCGAGCAGCAGGGCGTGGGCCACCCGCCCGTCGAGGATGTGGGCGTGCCCCACCCCTTCCCGAACGGCCCGGGCGCAGGAGACCAGCTTGGGGATCATCCCCCCCGTCACCGACCCCGACGCCACCAGGGCGTCCAGCTCGTCCAGGGTCAGGCTGTGAACCAGCGTCGTGGGGTCGTTCACGTCGTGGAGGAGGCCCACCACGTCGGTCAGGTACACCAGCTTCTCCGCCCCCAGGGCGGCGGCGATGGCGGCCGCGGCTACGTCGGCGTTGATGTTGTAGGCCTGGCCCTCGGTGTCGCTGCCGATGGTGGCGATGACCGGGATCAGCTCCTCGACCAGGAGCCGTTCGACGATGCTGGTGTTGACGCTGACCACGTCGCCCACGAAGCCCAGGTCGGGCGACCGCGGGCTGGCGATGATGAGGCCGGCGTCCTCTCCGGAGAGGCCCACGGCCAGCGGGCCGTGAACGTTCACGGCCGACACGATGTCGCGGTTGACCTTGCCCACGAGCACCATGCGGGCGATGTCCAGGGTGTCGGCGTCGGTGACGCGGAGGCCGTCGCGGAACTCGGGCGTCTTGCCCAGCCGGGCCATCAGGGCGCCGATCTGCGGACCACCCCCGTGGACGACAACCGGCCGCATGCCCACGGAGCGCATGAGCACCACGTCCTGGGCGAACAGGGCGGCCAGGGCGTCGTCGTCCATGGCCGACCCGCCGTACTTGACGACCACGACCTTGCCCCAGAAGCGACGGATGTAGGGCAGGGCGTCGGCCAGGATGGTGGCCTTGTCGGCCGGCGACACCAGCGCCGTCGTGCCCGCGTAGGTCACTGGCCTGCCCTGGTCATGAGGTCCGCATGTTCTCGTCGATGTACGCCGGCGACAGGTCGGTGGTGAGCATGGCCGCCGTGCCCTCACCGCCACCGAGGTCGACGGTCACCTCCACCATCCGCCCCGCGAGGTGGGCCCGTACCGCGGCGTCGTCGTGGGCGGTGGCGATCCCCTCACGGCAGACGGTGACTCCGCCGTAGGCCACCGAGACGCGGTCCAGGTCGAACACGGCCCCCGAGGCCCCCACTTCGCTCACGATCCGGCCCCAGTAGGGGTCGGCCCCGTAGAGCGAGCACTGCACCAGCTGGCTCTCGGCGATCCGCCGGGCGGCCATTCGGGCCTCTCCGTCCGAAGCCGCACCCTGCACCCGCACCACTGCCACCTTGGTGGCCCCCTCGGCGTCGTCGGCCATCTGCTCGGCCAGGTCCTGGCAGGCCAGGCTGAGCATCTCCAGCAGGGGCTCGTCCCCCACCGGGCCCGCCTTGCCGCTGGCCAGGACGATCACCGTGTCGTTGGTGGAGCACGAACCATCGATGGACAGGGTGTTGAAGCTGCCGGCGACGGCCTCTCGCAGGGCGACCTGAAGCTGCTCGGGGGTGGCCGCCGCGTCAGTGGTCAGCACGGCCAGCATGGTGGCCAGGTTGGGGGCGAGCATGGCCGCCCCCTTGGCCATCCCCCCGATGGTGAAGAAGCCGACCCCCACCATCGTCTCCTTGACCGTGGTGTCGGTGGTGAGGATGGCCTCGGCCGCCCGGGTGGCGGCTTGGGGGTCGCCCCGTCGCCCCTCGACCAGCGCGGGGATGCCCCCCACCAGGGCCTCCACGGGAAGGGGGATGCCGATGAGGCCGGTGGAGCACACCAGCACGTCCTGCTCGGCGCACCCCAGGCC
>JAIVIH010000403.1 GCA_020200615.1 Actinomycetota bacterium
GCCCGGGTGAACGCCCTCAGTGTTCGCCGAGCCGTCCACGAGTGCGACGCTCCCGGCCTCGACACCGACGGGGTCCTCCGCTACCGGGGCAAGTGGGTGTCCCTCCCTCCTCTCGAGACCCGGATGATGATGACCCTCCTGGAGCGCTTCGGCGCGGTGGTGAGCCGTGAGTCTCTGACGAAGGCAGGCTGGCCCGGCGGAATTGCCGGCCGGAACGCGCTGGACGTGCACGTACTTCGTTTGCGGCGGCGGGTGGAGCCCATCGGCCTCGCTATCCGCACGGTGAGGTCACGCGGCTACCTGCTGGAGGCCACCTGAGACGCGCCATGGCAAACGTGCCGGCGACAACCTTCATCGAATAGCATTCCAATCCACGCAGGAAGGGGGGCCGGCGTGAACCCCAGCCTCCGCCGACCCCCGCCTGCGTGCGTGGCGTGGCCAAGGCCGGCGCTCATCGGCGCTGGCCTGCCGACCTCGTAACCTCGTAGCCCATGCCTGCCGACCTCTCAAGCCTCGCTCAGCCTGCGGACACCCGCATCGTCCTCCTGGTGATCGACGGGCTCGGAGGTTTCGCCGGTCCGGACCGGGGGACCGAGCTGGAGGAAGCCAGCACCCCGAACCTCGACCAGCTGGCGGCCGAGGGCTGCGTGGGCCTGCTCGATCCGGTGGGGCCGGGGATCACACCCGGCTCCGGGCCCGGCCACCTGGGCCTCTTCGGTTACGACCCCGACGAGTTCGAATTGGGACGGGGGGCGCTGTCGGCCGCGGGACTGGACGTCGAGCTGCGCCCTGGTGACGTGGCCGCTCGAGGAAATCTCGCCACCCTCGACCCCGAGGGGCTGATCGTCGACCGCCGTGCCGGCCGCATCGCTGACGACGAGGCACGAGAGGTGGTCCGCTTTCTCGCCGAGCGCCTCGATGTGGACGGGATCGAGATCATCCTGGTCCACGAGGCGCAGCACCGAGTGCTGCTGGTGCTCCGGGGGCCCGGCCTCGACCCCCGGCTGTCGGAAACGGATCCTCAGAAGACCGGTGTTCCTCCTCGCGTGGTCCATGCCCTGACCGCCCACGCCGAGCGCACGGCGACGGCGGTGACCGAGGTCGACCACCAGATCCGCGGCCTGCTGGCCAGCCACCGTCAGGCGAACTGCCTGCTCCTCCGGGGCTTCGACACCCACCGCGAGCTGCCGCAGATGCAAGTTCGGTACGGGCTCAACCCGGCCGCTATCGCCGTCTACCCCATGTACCGGGGCATCGCCCGGCTCGTGGGGATGGAGGTGCTGCCCAAGGCGGCCGACCTGGAGGACCAGATGGCCCTGCTACGGCAGCACTGGGACGACTTCGACTACTTCTTCGTCCATCACAAGGGCGCGGACACGGCGGGCGAGGACGGCAACTTCGACGCCAAGGTGGCCGCCATCGAAGCGGTCGACGCCATCGTGCCCGCCATCCTCGAGTTGCAGCCCGACGTGCTCGTGGTGAGCGGTGACCACGCCACCCCGAGCCAGATGGCGGCCCACTCGTGGCATCCGGTCCCGGCCGTCGTCTGGGGGCCCCGCGCCGGTCGCGACGACGTCGAGCGCTTCGGCGAGCGCTGGTGCCTCAACGGCGCCCTCGGCCGGCGCCCGACCAAGGACCTCATGGCCGTGGTCCTGGCCTGCGCCGGCCGCCTGGCCAAGTACGGCGCCTAGGCCGCACCAGAACCGGACCCGTATACGGCCGCGGTTGGGGCAGAAGCCCCAACCTGCGGAGGAGGCGGGGATGGGGGTCCCCGCCGGGGAATGAACACGGCCCCCGCCGGGGAATATCACAGCTGTGCGCTACCTTGATAAGGAAGCACTCAAGTTTCTATAGTTAGTCTCTACAGTTGGGCCACCAGGGCCCGCTGACCGGGAGGAGCAACCTATGCCCAAGGCTGTCGGCATCGACCTCGGCACCACCAACTCCGTCGTGGCCGTCTTGGAAGCCGGTGAGCCCACCGTCATCCCGAACGCCGAGGGAGGCCGCACCACGCCGTCCGTGGTGGGCTTCTCCAAGACAGGCGAGGTGCTGGTGGGGGAGGTAGCCAAGCGTCAGGCCATCACCAACCCCGATCGCACCATCCGCTCCGTGAAGCGCCACATGGGCACCCCGTGGACGATGAAGATCGACGACAAGAAGTACAAGTCCCAGGAGATCTCGGCCCGCATCCTGCAGAAGCTGAAGCGGGACGCCGAGGCCTACCTGGGCGACAGCGTCACTCAGGCCGTGGTCACCGTGCCGGCCTACTTCGACGACGCCCAGCGCACCGCGACCAAGGAGGCGGGCGCCATCGCCGGCCTCGAGGTGTTGCGGATCATCAACGAGCCCACCGCTGCGGCTCTGGCCTACGGGCTGGACAAGGAGAACCAGGAGCAGACGATCCTGGTGTTCGACCTCGGCGGTGGCACGTTCGACGTCTCGATCCTCGAGATCGGCGAGGGAGTGTTCGAGGTCAAGTCCACGAGCGGGAACACCCAGCTCGGCGGCGACGACTGGGATCAGCGGGTCATCGACTGGTTGATCAAGTCGTTCAAGGACGACCACGGTGTCGACCTGGCCCAGGACAAGATGGCTCTCCAGCGGCTCAAGGAGGCGGCGGAGAAGGCCAAGATCGAGCTGTCGACCGTGCAGGAGACCACCATCAACCTGCCGTTCATCACCGCCACTCAGAGCGGCCCCCTC
>JAIVIH010000404.1 GCA_020200615.1 Actinomycetota bacterium
GGCTGGGCTCCACCAGCGGGCCCGACGCCATCGACGACCTCGACACCGCCGCCCTCGGCTACCAGCCAGAGGACGTGGTCAGGTTCTCGTATCGAGGCGGCACGACCGCCGAGCAGCCCTACGGCGCCGAGGACACCACCACCGACATCCGCACTTCCGCCCGCCACCTGCGGGCCCTCCTCGAGAGCGTCCACCGGGAGCATCCGGGAGTCCCCGTAGACCTCATCGGGCACGGGCAGTGAGGAATCGTGGGTCGAACCATGCTCGCCTACGACTACGAAGCAGACGATCCCCGCCTGCCCAAGATCACCAACCTGGTCACCCTGGCCAGTCCCCACCACGGGTTCGACATCGCCACCGCCCTCTCCATGGCCAGCCACACCACCAGCGGAGAATTGGTCGAGCGGGGCCTTTCGGAGGCCGGCGTAGCTCCCTTCGACCTGAGGGGGACTTCGGTCCGCCAGTTGTCCGAGACGTCCAGGTTTCTGGCCAAGCTCAACCGGCGGGACCCACCCGAGAACGTTCGGGTCACATCCATCGGCGCCCGGGGAGACCTCATGGTCCCTGCCAACCACACCCGGCTGGCGGGCGCCAGCAACGTGGTGGTCTCCCTGCCGGGGGTGCTCACCGACCACGGCCGCCTGCCGGGCTCGGAAGCAGGGCACCGGGAAGTGGCCCTCGCCTTGGCCGGCGTCCCGCCCACGTGCGAGACGCTGTCGGACATGCTGGTCGATACGGCTGTTTCCGACGTCATCTCCACCGCCGAGGACGCCGTCGGCGCCGCCGTCTACACGGGCGGCCGCTGGGTGGACAGCAGGACCAAGACCCTGGTGACCCTCCCGAGGAAGAAGAGCTGATGAACCGCTCCCGATCGCGACCGATCTCCATCCTCCTGGTCCTCATGGCCCTGGCCCTGGGCCTGGCCGCGTGCAGCAACGACGGGGGTCCGGCCTCCACGGAAGGGCCCGGAATCACGAGCGCCTCCGCCGGCGATCCGGGCCCCGTCCTTCGGGAGGAGTGGTTCTGGCCCGCACCGCCGCCAGCTTCGGTGGGGATGCCGGCGGCCGACACCACGGGCGTCGCCTTCACCGCCGGGGCTCACCGTGTCGTCCTGCTCGATCCCTCGGGTGCCGTGCGCTGGCAGGCCGAGCGCCTGGGTGTCCGTGACGTGGCCCCTCTGCTGACGCCCGACCTGGTGGTGGTGGCTGCCGACGATGGCGTCATCGCCTACGAGCGGGCCAACGGCCGCATGCGTTGGCACCGGCCCCTGGGCGAACGGGCCAACACCCCGGTGTTCGCCGGCGGAGCGGCGGCCGTCACCACGTGGGAGGGCTCGCTGGTGTCCCTCGACCTGGCCGACGGTCGCGTCCGCTGGCGAACAGGCCTGGGGGGCGACGCCCTGGGGCCGGCGGCGGGGTCGGGGCCTGTCGTGGTGGCCACGTTCGACACCGGCCGGGCGGCAGGGGCGGTCGCGGTTGACGCCGTCAGCGGCGCTCACCGGTGGAGCGTCCCACTGCCCGCCGGTGGAGTGAGCGCGCCGGCGGTGACGGGCGGGGGAACGGGCGCAGGTGGGGAGGCCGTGGTCGTCGTGGTGGCGGGAGACGTCGCCGCCCACGGCCTGGCTCTCGACGACGGCGCCGAGCGGTGGCGGCAGGACCTGGAGGGGGCGGGCTCGCCCGAGGTTCCGCCCCTGGCTCTGGCCGGCGACACCGTGCTGGTCCCGCACCGCCAGGGCGGCCTTGCCCTGCTCGGGACGGGCGACGGCGCCGTCCGCTGGATCGCGGGCTCCGACGGCGCCTCGGTCCGGGGCGGGCCCGCCGGCCCCGGTCCCGGCGGCTGGTTCGCCCTTCCCCTCGACGACGGACGGCTACTCCTGGCCGGTCCCGACCGGGACCCCAGCGTCTTCGAGCCGCCCGACGGCTTGACCTCGGGCGTGGCGTCCGGCCCCGGTGGCGTCCTCCTGATCGCCACCGCCCAGGGATCGGCCAACGCCATCTCCGCCGCCTCGGGCTGGTAGCCCTCCGGGAGGGCGCTCAGCCCGGCGTCCTGACCAGGCGGTAGAGTGGCGGTCCCGCGGCTGTCGCGGGAACTGCTCCGGCCTGCGCGCATCCCACGGTCGCCCCTCGAGGGCGCGGCGCCAGGCCAACCCGAACCGATGGGGAGGAAAGCGCGTTGGCTGTCGTCTCGATGAAGCAACTGCTGGAAGCCGGGGTGCACTTCGGCCACCAGACCAGGCGCTGGAACCCGAAGATGAAGCGGTTCATCTTCGGTGAGCGCAACGGCATCTACATCATCGACCTGAATCAGACTCTGCAGCGGATCGAGACGGCGTACACGTTCGTCCGCGACCTGGTGGCAGACGGGGGGTCGATCCTCTTCGTCGGCACCAAGAAGCAGACCCAGGACGCCATCTCCGGCTACGCCCAGAAGTGTGGGATGCCCTACATCAACGAGCGCTGGCTGGGCGGCATGCTCACCAACTTCTCCACCATCAGCGCCCGGGTCAAGAAGATGCAGGAGTACGAGCGCATGAAGGTGGCGGGCGACTTCGAGGCCATGCCCAAGAAGGAGGCTCTGATTCTGAGCCGCGAGCTGGAGAAGCTCCAGCGCAACCTGGGCGGCATCCGCGACCTGGCCCGGCTTCCCAACGCGGTGTTCATCATCGACACCAAGAAGGAGCACATCGCCGTCACCGAGGCC
>JAIVIH010000151.1 GCA_020200615.1 Actinomycetota bacterium
CCGGTATCGACGCTGCCGATGTCGTCTACGAGGAGTTCACCGAGGGGATCACCCGCTTCATCGTCGTCTTCCACTCGACCGACGCCGAGACCGTCGGGCCTGTCCGCTCCGTCCGCCCGGCCGATCCCGTGATCATCACGCCGCTCGGCGGGGTGTTCGCCTTCTCCGGCGGGAGCCCACCCATCGTGCAGCTGGCCCAGCGGGCGCCCGCGGTCATCGTGACCGAGAACGACACCGACGTCCTGCGGCGCCGGTCGGGGCGGTCGGCGCCCCACAACCTGTACACGTCGACCGAAGGCCTGTTCTCCAAGGCCTCCGACGAGGGCCCCCCGCCGGCCTTCGCCTCGTTCCTGCGGGACGGTCAGGGCTTCGCCGCCGCCGGCGCCGTCCCCGCGGCCGGCGTCTCCGTCCAGGCCGCTCCCGGAGTGGCCGCCGACTACGACTGGGATCCCGCCGGCGGAACGTGGAAGCGCACCACCGACGGCCAGGTCCACACCCTCGAGGGCGGAAGCCAGATCGCACCCTCGACCGTCATCGTCCAGTTCACTCCGTACACGACCTTCGCCGCCGACCCCCAGGTGCGGTACCCGGAGGTGACCGGGACGGGCGAGGCCTGGATCTTCGCCGCCGGACAGCTCGTCCGGGGAAGCTGGGCGAAGGGGTCAGGCGGGGACGTGACCGACTTCACCGACGCCGCCGGGGCCCCCGTGGTGCTCCCACCGGGCCAGACGTGGGTGCACCTGGTGGCGCCGGGATCGGCCGTCGTCCCCAGGTGAGGGGGATCGGCCGTCGTCCCCAGGTGAGGGGGATCGGGCCGGGCGAGGGCGACCGGCGGCGGTGACGGCGGACGAGCTCCGTCGCGAGGTGGAGAAGCTCCGCTGGCACCACCGCATGGAGCTACCCGGCGGCGTGGTCACACCGGGGGTCGTCGATACCGCCCGGGCGCTGTCCCGGTTGGGCCTCCCTCCGTCGCTCTCGGGCCGGACGGTGCTCGACGTGGGGGCCTGGGACGGCTTCTACTCCTTCGAGGCCGCCCGCCGGGGCGCTAAGCGCGTGCTGGCCACCGACTCGTTCTGCTGGTCAGGGGACGGATGGGGCACCAAGGATGGGTTCCTCTTGGCCAGGGACGCCCTGGGCCTCCCGGTGGAGGACCTGGACGTGGACGTCATGGACCTGTCGCCCGAGCGCCTGGGCGGGAGGTTCGACGTCGTCCTCTTCCTCGGCGTGCTCTACCACCTGCGCGACCCCGTCACCGCCCTCGAACGGGTGGCCGAGGTGACCGCCAACCTGCTGGTGCTGGAGACCGAGACCAGCCTGGCCTGGCTCCGGCAGCCGACGGCCACCATCTACGCCGGCCGCGAGCTGAACGACGATCCCACCAACTGGTGGGCCCTCAACCCCACCGCCCTGCGGGCCCTGCTGGCCCGGGTGGGCTTCAGCCGGGTCGACGCCATATGGCGGACGAGCATCCCCCGCCGGGCCGCCCGAGCGGCGCGGGAGCGGTGGCGCGGAGAACCGGTGCGGCGGAGCTTCCGCTCCCAGCGGATCGTCCTCCACGCCTGGCGGTAGGCCTGCCGGAGGACTTCGGTCCCCCCTGGCTGGCTAGATTCAACGGGGGGAGCCCGTGCCCGCAGCGTCGATTGAGGATTGGCGGAAGGCCCGGATCAAGGTCGGGCTGGACCGCGTCCGGATAGCGCTCGGAAGAATCGGTGGCCTCGATCGGGCCATGGGCGATCGACTCACCGCTCGGATCGAAGAGCAGATCAGGTTGATCGAACGCGACCTCGCCAGTAACGACGCCGGAAAGCGTGCCGATGCCATCAAGCGGGCGGAGAGCCTCACCACGGAGGTGCTCGAATATCTCGCAGGGGCGGCAGCGTCATACAGCGGGCTGGCCAGCCCCGTTCACGGTGTTGCCCTCCTTTGGGTCGACAAGCTCAGCACCGACCTGGTGCTGCCGCCCGTCGGGCTGGTGGTGCCCTCGGCCCGGGAGTTTCTGGGAACGCTGGCCCAGGTCATCCGCCTCCGCGTTCCCGATGACGGGATCTGGGGCCTTCCGGTGGCGGTTCACGAGTACGGCCACTTCGTCGCCACCGAGCTCCGCTACCGGAGGATCGGCGACGACGACCTGCCGGTGGCGGAGGCGCTGGTGGAGGACCGGCTCCGCGAGCTGTCGCCGGACAATCCGCTGAGGTTCCGGCTGGGCCACGAGATCTTCGCCGACCTGTTCGCGACCTACGTGGCCGGTCCCTCATACCTGCACTACTGCATTCGTCACCGGTTCGAGCCCGCCAGAGAGCCCGAGCCCGGACATCCTCAGGCCCGTCGCCGGGTCGCAGCTTCGCTGTCGATGCTGGACGCCATGGCGACGCGCCCGGGTGGCGATTCGCTCGTTCCGATCGCCGAGTACCTTCGGACCCAATGGAGCGAGGCGTGTAGCGTTGTCGGGCTTGCAACCGAGCCGGCGGAGGACGAGTTGGGGATATTCGTCGAGGAGTTGTCCGGCGTCGTCCTGAACGACGCCAAGCTGGCCTATGTGGCCTACAAGACCCATCTCCCGGCGAGGATGTTGGGCGAGCGGCTTCGCCGGAACGAGGCCGTCTACGGTCCCGTCGCGGTCGTCCTGAACGCTGCCTGGTCGGCCCGAGTGAGCGCCGAGGCATCTCTGTCGGGAGTTGGGTTGACCAACAGGCTCCA
>JAIVIH010000405.1 GCA_020200615.1 Actinomycetota bacterium
CGGACGGCTCGGGAACCCGGCGAGTGGTGCGGTTCATTCCATGCGGCGAAGGGGGGAGATGAATGCTTACCCCAGGCCATCACGTCGCTGACGTCCTGCCCGTTTACCGCAGGTGTCCCGCAGCCAGCTCCTCGGCCCACAGGCGGAGTCGGACGGTGGCCAGCGTCGGCGGGCGGCGCCTGTCGAGGCGGGCGAGGGAGGCCTTGATCCTGCGCAGCAGCTCGGCATCGCCCCGGCAGTCCCGGCACCCATCGAGATGGCGTCGGACCGACCTGGACTCGCCCGGCCCGAGCTCACCGTCGAGCCACGTCTCGACGCGCCGGCGGACGCGACGGTGGGCCACGCTGAGCACATCGGGAAAACCCGCCACGAGCCGGGGCCATTCCGTCGGCGGTCGAAACCTCGCCGGGGCTGCCCTCGTCTCCACAGCACCCCACATAGGCCTTCGGCCGCCCAGGCGCCGTGGCGATCAGCGCCGCCTGTGCCACTGGCCGTCATGGCCGGAATCGGCAGGCGTCCTGGCCGTGGGCGCCGTGACATACCTCGTGCTCATGGGGCCTCTCAGCGTCACCTTCGATCAGACGCAACGCCGTTGGTCGTCGGCTTGGTCGTTCTGGCGGCGGGCACCGTCGTGCCCCGGCGGTCACGGCGACGGCCCTCACGCTCGTCGGCTGGGGCCGAGCCGTGCTGCTCACGCCTCACGGCCCCCTTCCCGACGAGCGAGAAGCTGCCACGCTTCTCGTCGGCGCCGGACTCGGTCTGCTCGCGTCCGGCGTCGTCGCCCGGGCGCGTCCCGGTCGAGAAGTCGGAGAGGGCTCGACGGTCCTCGTCGTCGGCGGAGCGGCCAGCCCGCCGGAGCTGAGCGGCGAGTCCCCACAGATCTCGCCGGCCTGCGCGGCGGGACGGAGCGAAGCGCTCCATGCGCGTGGTCGCTCGCCGCTGCCGGCGTCGAGCCTCAACGGACGATCGGGACCACGAGCGCCACGGCTCAGGGAGTCCGAACCAAGACGTCGTCGTGCCGGGACGTCACCGTCCTAGGCCACCGACGAGGGGCGTCTTCATCGCCCAGCGGAACCGGTCGGCGCCCTCGTAGGCGGGTCCCGCCGCCAGCTGTGCGATCGAGGTGGAGTACGTCGGATAGACGTGGACCACGCTGGCGAGCTGGTTCAGCTTCAGACCCTGGGAGTTGGCCAGGGCCAACTCGTGCACCATCTCCCCGGCGGCGGGGGAGAGGAGGTGGGCGCCGACGATGCGGTCGCGGACGGTGACCACCTTGATCAGCCCGACCTCGGCGCCGTCGGCTCGGGCCCGATCGGAGTGCGACAGCTCGACCGACCACCCCCGCACCGCGTCGCCGTGCTGCTCGCGGGCCTCGGCCTCGGTCAGCCCCACATGCGCCAGCTCCGGGTCGGTGAACGTGCACCACGGAACCAGCTCGGCCACCTTGCCCCGTCCGGGAAGAACATGTTGCGCACCGCTCGCACGGCGTCGTGGGCGGCGCTGTGGGTGAACAGGTACCGGCCGGCGACGTCGCCGGCGGCGTAGATCGACGGCACCGCCGTGCGCATGGCCTCGTCCACCTCGATGCCGCTCCGCCCGACGCCCACACCCGAGCTCCTCGAGCCCCAGACGGCCCAAGTTGGGAATCCGGCCCGTCGCCACCAGCACCTCGTCGGTCTCCCAGCGACGCGCGTCCTCTCCTTCGCGGCCGGCGACGACCTTGCGCCCGTCCGACGCTGACCCGCTCGACCCGGACCCCAACGTGGATCCCGACCCCCTCCTGGACCAGCACGGCGCGGAGGCGCTCGACCAGCTCGGGCTCCTCCCGAGTGAGGATGGTGAGCAGCATCTCGAGAAGCGTCACCCCCACACCGAGGCGGGCCATGGCCTGGGCCGGCTCGACGGCGATGGGGCCGCCGCCCACCACGACCAGGCTGGCGGGGGCGCGGCTGATCCCGAACACCGACTCGCTGGTCAGATAGCCGGCCTCGTCCAGCCCGGCGATCGCGGGGACGGCGGGGCGACTCCCGGTGCAGAGGAGCACGAACCGGCTCTCGAGCCGGTGCTGGCCGACTTCGACCTCGTGTGGTCCGACCAGTCGGGCCGAGCCCCAGTAGAGGTCTGCGCCGAGGCTGGCGAAGCGATCGGGGTCGTCGTCGCTCCCGGCGATGCCGTCCTGGACGGCATGTATCCGACGCCACACGGGTGCGGTGTCGATGCGCGCCGGATCGACCAGGGGCAGTCCCCACCGGTCGGCGGTGCGCAGCTGATGGGCCACTTTGGCTGCGGCCAGCAGCGCCTTCGACGGAACGCAGCCCGTCCACAGGCAGTCGCCGCCGAAGCGGTCCCGCTCCACCAACGCGACCCGCAGGCCGAGGCGGAGGGCGAACTCGGCGGCGGGCAGGCCGCCCGAGCCCATGCCGACGATCACCAGGTCATAGCGCGGGCCGGGGCGTGGGGGTGCTCGTCCTCCCTCGGCTGTATTCACGGTTCGCCTCGGTCTCCTTCAGTGAACGGCCCCTGTGTGGCGTGCGGGCTGACGCTCGGGCGGCACGGAAACCCGCCGGCGTCGTGCGCCATTCCCTGCCAGTGGTGGAATTCGAGAGCGCCGGAGCGGGTTCCCGTCGCGACCGACGCCGTGCGTGAAGCCGGCGGATGTCCAGGACCCGAACCGTGCTTCTACGCCCCCGCTGCTGCGCCGGCTGCCGCCGCCGTCGCCCGAGCCCCAGGTTCGTTCCCAGCTGGCTGCCCTCTACCGCCGGGCGTGCGGACCGCGGCGGGACCGATGAACCCTCCCGCCACCAGCCCTCAGGATGGGCGGTCGGTGGAGGCAGGATCGGCGTGATGGACATCCTCCTCCCTCGCACCGACGCCGGCGCGCTCGCTCAGGTCGTCGTGGTGACGATCGCCCTCCTCGCCGCTCGTCATGGTCCGGCAGTGTCGAGGCGCGGCTGTTGGTCCTCGGCGTCGGCATGGTGGTGCTCGGCTGGATGGCCCTGCGCACGCTGCACTGAGCTGTCGCGGATCGCCACGGCCGGCGGCTCGCTCCGGCAAGCGGGTCGTTCCTTGAGCCGACGGAATGCCCGTCGCACCATCGGGGTTCATGACTCGCCACGTCGCACGCTGGCCCACGCAGAGTTGCTCAGGTGGAGCGCCCAGGAGACCGGCCGGCACGTCGAGCGCTCGCCGCCCTGGGGCGGGCGGCGGTCAGGAATCGGGTCGATCGTGCCCCCTGGAGGCGGTCGCCGCCGCGGTCGGCGCACCGAGCGCGTTCGACGCCGCGGCGGTGGCTGCCAACTCCGAGGTCATGAACCGCGTCGTCGATGCCGTCGGGCTGTCCGTCGGCCGGGGCCGCCGGGAAGCGGCGCGGGAGCTGATCGAGCTCCTCGGCCTGGCGAGCTTTCCCCACGCCCAGGCCTGAGGCGCCGAGTTCGGGCGTGGGGGAGCAGCGACCGAGGCCCCGGGGCCCAACGAGTGGGTCCGCCGGCACTCACCCCGAGGAGGCAGGCGGTTGAGGCGCAGCCCGCCCACCCTCGCCAGTGGCGCTACCGGTCCCTGTGACCAGCCGCGGCCGAACGGGCCCGCTCGCTGCCGGCCCCGGTTCTGGCTCGCGCCGACCGGGCGCGGGCGATCGCCAACCCGGCGGCCCCAACCGTCGCCGAGAGCACCAGTGCGATCAGTGGCGCGCTCGCCCCGACGGCGTTGGCTGACCACGACGAGACTCGCTCGACAGCGCGCACCGGTACCTCGGCCAGCCGAGCCCACCCAGGCCCGTCGGAGCCTGGCGGCACGGCCAGGGTGAAGGCCCAGTAGGCCATCACGTAGAGGCCGGCGACGACCAGGAGCATCGCCGCAGCGCGGTCGATGCGCCGCGAGGCCATTCGAAGCCGGGTCACGAACGCGGTGCGGGCCGCAGCGACCGCCACCGCCACGGCGACCAGCACGAGGCTCATCCCCGCGCCGTACGCCACGTACGTGGCGACGCCCGAGGCCACATCGCGGCTCGTCACCGTCCCGGCGACCACGGCCAAAAAGACAGGGAGC
>JAIVIH010000152.1 GCA_020200615.1 Actinomycetota bacterium
AGACCTCCTGTACCCGCGGATCGCCCTGCACCTCGGCCACCGAGCCTTCGCACAGCACCTTGCCTTCGTGCAGGACGGTGACGGTCGATGCGAACCTGCGCAGGAAGGCCATGTCGTGCTCGACCACGACCACGGTGTGAGTGAGGGCGATGGATTGCAGAAGCTCACCCGTGCGCACTCTCTCCTCGGGGCTCATGCCGGCCACGGGTTCGTCCAGCAGGAGCAGGTGGGGATCCTGGGCCAGGAGCATGCCGATCTCGAGCCACTGCTTCTGTCCGTGGGACAGTGACCCCGCCGCCTGCTCCACCTCGTTGCCGAGGCCGACGGCGTCGAGGGAACGGGTTATCCGCTCGTCGACGTCGCGCCGGCGGCGGACGAGAGAGAGCACGCTCCGGCGGAAGCTGGCGGCCAGGTCGAGGTTCTCGAGCACCGTCAGCTGCTCGAAGACGGTCGCCGTCTGGAACGTGCGGCCGATGCCCAAGCGCACGATGTCGTGTTCCCGCCGGCCCAGGAGGTCGTCTCCTGCAAAGCGGACGGTGCCGGCCACGGGCTTGGTGAGGCCGGTGATCACATCGATGAGGGTGGTCTTGCCCGCGCCGTTGGGGCCGATGAGGAAACGCAGCTCACCCTCGCGAACCGAGAAGTCGAGGCCGGCGATGGCCCGGAAGCCGTCGAACACGACCTCGAGCTCGCGCACTTCGAGCAGGGGGTCCGCAGTCATGCCGGCACCTCTACCACTTCGACCGGCTCCCGGGCCGTGACCGGCGGGGCGGGCTCGGCCGGCCGTCGCCTGAAGAGATCCCCAGCCCGCTCGTACATCCCGACCAGGCCCCGTGGGGCGAAGGCGATGACGGCGATGAACAGGCCGCCCTGGAGGTAGAGCCATCCTGAGGCGAAGTTCTCGCTGAAGATGGTCTTGGCGTAGTTCACGACGAGGGCGCCGATCACGGCCCCGACGAGGCTGGCCCGGCCCCCTACAGCCACGCCGATCAGCAGCTCGAGGGAGGGGACGATGCCCAGTAGGGCGGGGGAGATGATGCCCACGACGGGCACGAACAGGGCACCGGCCAGGCCCGCCATTCCCGCCGAGATGCTGAAGGCCACAGTCTTGACCACGGCGGGGTTGTAACCGAGGAACCGCACCCTGTCCTCTCCGTCGCGCACGGCAATCAGGAGGCGCCCGTAGCGGCTCGCCACGAGCTGGCGGGCGATGAGGAAGACCACGCCGAGCGCGGCCGCCGTCACCAGGTACAGCGACCGCTGGTTGGTGGGGTCGTTGAGGTCGTAGCCGAGCAGCTGGGTGATGTTGGTGAGGCCGTTGGTGCCTCCGGTGAGCCCCTGCTGACCGACCAGGAGGATGACGAACGCCGCGGTGAGGGCCTGGCTGAGGATGGCGAATTGGGCGCCGCGTACTCGCTGCCGGAACACGAGCGCCCCCAGCCCGGCGGCAACGGCCATGGGCAGGAGCACGGCGGCAGGGAGGGCGAACCACGCGTGCTGGAAGGGTTTCCACACTGCGGGCAGCTTTTCCACACCGCTCCACGACATGAAGTCGGGGAGGTTGCCCGCTCCCGCCTCCTGGAGCTTCAGGAACATCCCCATGCAGTAGCCGCCGATGCCGAAGAAGAAGCCCTGGCCGAGGGTGAGCATCCCGCCGTACCCCCAGGCCAGGTCGATGCCCACGGCGACGATGGCGAAGCACAGGTACTTGGCCAGGAGGGCCAGGCGGAAGCCCGAGAGGGCGGCGGGAGCGACGACCATGAGCACGAAGGCGACGGCCAGGAAGAGGCCGATTCGCTTCCAGTTCCGGCCCTTCACGTCAACGCTCGAGTGCGAAGCACGAACAGCCCCTGGGGTCGGACCTGCAGGAAGGCGACGATGGCCACGAATACCACGACCTTGGCCACGCTGGCCTGGGTGCCGTACTCCACGAAGGCGTTGAGGATCCCCAGGGCGATGGCGGCCAGCACCGCACCCCGGAGCTGCCCCAGACCGCCCACCACGACGACCAGGAAGGCGTCGACGATGTAGTTGGTGCCCAGGGTGGGCCCGATGGACCCGAGCAGGGTCAGCGCCACCCCGGCAACCCCGGCCAGGCCCGAGCCGATGAAGAACGTCCAGCGATCGACCCGGTCGGTGACGATCCCGCTGCACGACGCCAGCTGGCGGTTCTGCATGACCGCCCGCATCCGTCGGCCCTGGGGCAGGCGGGTGAGATACACCCAGATCCCGACCACCGCAGCGAGGACGACGGCGATGATGAACAGACGGCCGTAGGGCATGCGGACACCGGCCAGGGTTACCCCGCCCGCCAACCAGGACGGCGCCCGGACCTGAACGTTGGGAGCCCCGAAGAGGTCACGGGCGAGCTGCTGGAGCACGAGGCTGACACCCCACGTGAGCAGCAGGGTGTCGAGAGGCCGTCCGTAGAAGCGGCGGATGAGCAACCGCTCCAGCACCAGGCCCATGGTCCCCGCCAGGGCGAAGGCCACGGGCAGGGCCACGAGCAGCGATACTCCGGCGCTCACCGGGCCTTGGAGCATGTAGGCGGTGTATGCCCCGGCCATGATGAACTCGCCGTGGGCCATGTTGACCACGTTCATCTGGCCGAAGGTGAACGTCAGCCCCAGGGCGATGAGCAGCAGCACCGACCCGACGCACAGGCCGGTGAACAGCTGCCGATGAGCAGCAGCACCGACCCGACGCACAGGCCGGTGAACAGCTGCGACAGCAGGACATCCATGTCAGGACAGGCCGGCCGCCCAGGGATACCCCTTCAGGTAGGGGTCGGGCTTGATGGGGCTGCCCGAGTTCCAGACTTCCTTGATCTGGCCGCTGGGCTCGACGAGGCCGATCCGGGCTGTCTTCCAGATGTGCTGGGTGGCGCCGTCGATGGTGACCTTGCCCTCGGGGGCGTCGAAGGTGATCCCGTCGGCCGCCTTCTTGACCGCCTCCACATCGGTGGTGCCCGCCTTCTTGACCGCCTCAGCCCACAGGTAGACCTGGATGTAGCCGGCCTCGATCGGGTCCGCCGTCACCCGGTTGGCCCCGTACTTCTTCTTGTAGGCCTCCACGAAGGGGGGGTTCTGGGCGTTTTCCGTCGTCTGGTAGTAGTTCCAGGCCACGAGGTGCCCGGCCACGTTCTCGGCGCCGATGCCTCGGACCTCCTCCTCGGCCACGCTGACGGAAAGCACGGGCATCTGCTGCGCCGTCACCCCGGCCGACTTCAGCTGCTTGAAGAAGGCCACGTTGCTGTCGCCGTTGAGGGTGTTGAAGACGGCGTCGGGCTTGGCCGCGGTGACCTTGTTGACGAGGGTGCCGTACTCAGTGTGGCCGAGGGGCGTGTACTCCTCGCCCAGGATCTCCATGCCGTTGGCCGCGGCGTAGGCCTTGATCTCCTTGTTGGCGGTACGGGGGAAGACGTAGTCGCTTCCGACCAGGAAGATCTTGGTCTTGCCCTGCTGCTTCAGGTAGTCGAGACCGGGGATGATCTGCTGGTTGGTCGTCGCCCCCGTGTAGAAGATATAGGGCGAACTCTCGAGCCCCTCGTACTGCACCGGGTACCAGAGGAGCGCCTTGTTCTTCTCGAAGACCGGGAGCATGGCCTTGCGGCTGGCCGACGTCCACCCACCGAACACGGTGGCGACCTTGTCCACGGAGATGAGCTTCTGGGCCTTCTCAGCGAAGGTGGGCCAGTCGGAGGCGCCGTCCTCGATGACCGGCTCGAGCTTCTTGCCCAGCACGCCGCCCTTGGCGTTGATCTCCTCGATGGCGAGAAGCTCGGCGTCCTTCACGGAGACTTCGCTGATGGCCATGGTTCCACTCAGGGAGTGGAGGATCCCGACCTTGATCGTGTCGCCGGAAACTCCGGGCTGGGCGCCGGTTGACGCGCCCTCCGTCCCCGTCCCCGCTTCGTCCGCCTTGTCTCCGCACGCGCCGGCCACCAGGGCCAGCACGACAACCAACAGAACAGGCACCTTCGACCGCAAACCTCGCATTGCCCGACCCCCGGTTCGCCCCACTTCGTTGAATGGGAACGTAGGACTGCACCTTTTCTGACCTGCGTCGGGACCATGACCGGGACGAGAACGGCCCCTGACCGAAGCGTTTCGCC
>JAIVIH010000406.1 GCA_020200615.1 Actinomycetota bacterium
CTGCGGAGCCGCACCCGTATTACTAGTAAGATTCAGTAATGAGAGTGACGGAAAAGGGCCAGGTCACCATCCCCAAGGACCTGCGCGACGCCCTCGGGATCGGCGCAGGCACCGAGGTCGCGTTCCAGAGGACGGACGATGCCCTCTTAGTGCGCAAAGTCGAGGGCGGACCGACGCGAGGTAGCGCGTTGGCCGGGCGCCTGCGGGGTCGTGGCGACGTGCCGATGACCACGGAGGAGATCCTGGCGCTCACGCGCCGATCCTGACCGTGGGCCTGGGGACACTCGTCGACAGCAACGTGCTGCTCGACGTGATCACCGAGGATGAGACGTGGCTCGATTGGTCGTCGCACGCGTTGGCCCGGGCTGCGAACTCGGGTCCGCTCGTCATCAACCCGATCATCTACGCCGAGGTGTCCGTGCGATTCAGCCGGATCGAAGACCTTGATGACGCTCTCCCGCCATCCGACTATGGACGCCTTGCCCTGCCATGGGAGGCATCATTCCTCGCTGGCAAGGCGTTCCTCGACTACCGGCGAAACCAGGGAACGAAGTCAGCGACGTTGCCTGACTTCTTCATTGGCGCACACGCCGCCGTCGCGGACCTCGCGCTGCTCACCCGGGATCCGGCTCGGTACCGCACCTATTTTCCGACAGTCCGGCTCACGGTTCCGGAGGATGACCGGGAACGGCCGGGATAGCCAAGCCCGGAGACCGGCGAGCGAACGCCGGCCCCGCCGGTCACCGGCCGTGTCGCTTGTTACGGCTGTGCGTCACCAGGAAGTAGCCGCCATCGAGCCACGAGAACGTCTCGTCGCTGGTCACCGGGACGCCCGGTCAAAGCCTCGCCAACGATGACATCATCGTCGGCGCAACTGCCGGGAGATGAACCGGGCATGCCTGTCCGCCGCGCGGCGTTCGTTTGCCGCACAGTTCGGCGCGGATCAGCCCGGTTTCGTGCAAGACCACGCAGAGCCCGTCCAGAAGCAGTGGTCGGCGTTCGTGGTCGCCACCGTACGAAACGGCTTGCCGCCATCATCGAGCGTGAGTTCCCCCGGCCGGCCGGCGAAGGTGTACTTGAGCTTGACCACCCAGCTGCAATCGCACTCGCCTGTCCCGGCGAGGATGTTCAGGACCTGCACGTCTGTCCGGCTCACACTAAACGTGAACGATCGCTGCTCCTGCAGCGTTTCGTCGACGTAGGTGACCGCGGGCGGGTTGCCGTCAAGGTCGATGAACAGCGTGTCGGGCGTGACAGCGCTGCCGAGCCCGGTGTAGCTCAGATTGGCTCCGGCCGGCGGCGGCTTGCGATCGACGACAACCGCTTCCACTCCCTGGAGGATGACCGGAGCGTCGTCCCGGCCCTGGATCGTCACCCGGATCAGTGTCTCGGTGGCGTCCACCGCGCCAAGCTGGCGTGCCCATGCCCAGCGCCCTTTCTGATTGCCGTCGGCCCCCCGCTCGAGCCGGACGTTCGGAGGCGGCCCCACCTCGTTGATCGGCCGGGTCGTCAGGAACTCGGGCACGTGAGCGGTTCCGCTGTAGTCGAAGTCGTCGATGTTGGTGCGGACATCGACGAGCAATGGGGTCGTGGGAGTCGCGAGCGGCGCGGGTGCATCCCCGTTGTCGCCCCGAAGGACACTCACCACCACGGCGAAGACCACGGCGCAAACGACTATGGCGGCGGCGGCGGCGACCGTCGACCGCCGCCGCGTCCCTGCCGGCTTACCCGAGCCGGCGGGCCCGTCGCGCGTGTCAGCCGCGCTCGGGGGCGACGGCGGGCGGCTGAGACCGAGAGACTCCAGGCTGGACATCAGGCGGCCGACGTCGTAGTCCCAGCGGTGGTCGCTGACTTCCAGCGCGTTGATGCGGGCCAGTTGCGACAGCTCTGGCGGCAGCTGGGCCGCGCTTGGCATCGTGGCTCCTTCCACCAGCACCGGGATCAGCGGCACCTTGCGCTTTAGTGCCGCCGCCAACTCCAAACGCACGAAGTCGTCCGGATTATCGACCCGGCGCTTTCCGTGCCCGTCCGTCATGCTCAGCCAGTCGTCACCGATGAGAGCGAGGACGACGTCGGACGCCGCGATGTTCTCGTCGATCACCTTCACGAAGTCAACGCCCGGCTGGATGGTGTCGACGTCCATGAACACTTGGCCATCCGGGAACGCGCCCCGCAGACGATCGGCGAGGCGTCCCGCATGCCCGGCCGTGTCACCTCGGCGGTAGCTCAGGAAGATCGTTCTCACGGTCGCTGGACCACTGTCATCACTGCCGTTCCCGCCGGCCCCCCTCTCATGATCCAGGGGGCGGCGCAGCCGATAAATCCATGCCGTCGGCCGCGAGAATAGGCGGCCGCGCGAGACTCGTCGCTCAATTCAGGACGTGGACGGCGGGGACCCGATATCAGTATCGCACTCGCCGAGACCTAGCCGGGGCCTTCCGGCGCCAATCGCTGACGTATCGTCCGAACCCATGGTCGAGCCTCGACCCGGGCGGCCGCCCATGCCTGACTACGGCGTCGACACCCCGTCGTGGACGCCGCTGCCGTGGTCCTGGGCAGTGGAGCGCCTGGTCGCCAACCGGAACTTCTGGGTCGTCACCGTTTCGGCTGAGGGCGGACCGCATGCATTGCCCGTATGGGGGGTGTGGGACGACGGGGAGAACCGCTTCGCCTTCTCC
>JAIVIH010000407.1 GCA_020200615.1 Actinomycetota bacterium
TCACCATGCGGGGCTTGGCCCAGCGCCGCTGGTGCACCCGCTGGATGAAGTACCGCAGCATCTTCTCGGTGATCTCGAAGTTGTTGATCACCCCGTCCTTCAGGGGGCGGACGGCCTGGATGTGGTTGGGCGTCCGGCCGATCATGCGCTTGGCCTCGAGGCCCACGGCCAAGGGGCGACCGTCGCGCACGTTGACGGCGACGACCGATGGCTCGTTCAGGACGATCCCACGCCCGCGCACGTAGACGAGGGTGTTTGCCGTTCCCAGGTCGACCGCCATGTCGCGGCCCAGGAAGCCTGAGAAGAAGTTGTCGGACATGCGTGGTGAGGGAACGGTGGGCTCCGGGGGCCGAGAGGGAGATCTGGCCCTGAGGCTAGGCCCAATGCCGGGGGGACTCAACCCCGTGCTCATTTCCCGGCGGGGACCCCCATCCCCGCCTTCTCCCGAGCGTGGGGCCCCAGCCCTCGCCGGGCCGTGTTCCCTCGCGGAACCGTCTATGAGAGGTGAGGGAAGAAGAGCTTGATCTCTCGCACGGCGGATTCTTGGCTGTCGCTGCCGTGGACGAGGTTTTCGGCGAGGTCGAGGGCCAGGTCCCCGCGGATCGTGCCCGGGGCGGCCTGGCGGGGGTTGGTGGGCCCCATCGAGGTCCGCACCACGGCGTACGTGTCCTCGGGCCCCTCGACCACCAGGAGCATGGCCGGGCCTCGGGTGATGAACCCAACCAGGCGCTCGTAGAACGGCTTGCCCTCGTGCTCCCCGTAGTGGGTCTCAGCCGTCTCCCGGTCGACGGTGCGGAGCTCGGCCGCCACCAGGCGAAGGCCCTTGGCCTCCAACCGGCCGACGATCTCGCCGACCAGACCCCGCTCGACCGCGTCGGGCTTGCAGATCACCAGAGTTCGGTCCACGGGGCGATGACAGTAGCCGCCCCTCAGGAGGGCGAATCCGGGTGCAGCCAGGCCCGGGCGGCGCCCACCAGGTAGAGCGAGCCCGTCACGAGCACCATCTCCGCCGGACCGGCGGCCGCCAGAGCAAGGTCGACCGCCTCCGACACCCCATCAGCGATCTGGCTGGCGCATCCGAGGCGCTCGGCCGCGGCCGCCACCTCCTCGGCGGGAAGAGCGCGGGGCGACGGTGGAGGGCACGCGATCACCAGGCGGGCGGCTTGGGCCTGCATGGACTCCAGCATCTCGACCGGGTCCCGACCGCGAAGCATGCCCACCACCAGCACCCGCCCCTCCAAGCCGGCGAAGGCCTCGTCGATGGCGGCGGCCGCGGCCCGGGCGCCGGCAGGATTGTGGGCGCCGTCGAGGATGCAGAGGGGGTTGCGACCGACGACCTCCAGCCGCCCGGGCAGCCGCACCGCGGCCAGACCGGCGCTGACCGGCTCCTGCTCGACGGCCGTGCCGAAGAAGGCCTCGACCGCCGCTACCGCGACTGCGGCGTTGTCGCCCTGGAAGGCCCCGTGAGCGGGCACGAACAGCTCCGGATAGCGGGCGCCAGGGGTGCGCAGCTCCACCGACCGGCCGCCGATGGCCAGGCGGTTGCTGGTGCAGCCGAAGTGGCGGTCGCGCTCCCAGACGTCCCCCGCGGCCACCGACGCCTCCCGGAAGATGGAGGCCAGCTGGGGGTCGGTCTCGCCCAGAACGAGCGTGGCCCCCGGCTTGACGATCCCGGCCTTCTCCCGGGCGATGTCCTCCAGGCCCGGACCGATGGTCTCGGCGTGATCGAGGCTGACGTTGGTGACCACGGCGACCTGCCCGTCGGCCACATTTGTTGCGTCCCACCGACCACCCAGGCCCACCTCCACGACGGCCACGTCGACCGCGATGTCGGCGAACCACCGGAACGCGGCGGCGGTGAGGACCTCGAAGTGGGTGGGCCGGCTCTCCAGCATCGGCTCCAGGTGGACCATGGCCGACAGCGTCTCGGCCAGAGCGTCGTCGGCGATGGGTTCACCCCCCCATGCCAGCCGCTCGTTCAGTCGCTCCAGATGGGGGCTGGTGTAGGTGCCGACCGACAAGCCCCGGGCCACAAGGAGGGCGGTGACCATGCGGGCCGTCGACCCCTTGCCGTTCGTGCCCGTCAGGTGGATGACGGGGTAGGCCGTCTGGGGATCTCCCATGAGCCCGACGAGACGGGCGATGCGGTCGAGGCGGCGCGCCGCAGCCGCGGGGGCGGGGTCCGCCTCCAGGTTGACGTGCTGGGCGAGCCAGGCGAGTGCCTCCCCGAGGTCCAAACGCCGGGCGCCGGTTGCTGGCTATGCAGCCCGCATGGCCGACGCCTGCTCGGCCAGGCGTGAGGCTCGTTGCTGAGCCACCTCGGCCGCGTGTCCGACCTTGCGACCGACCTTGCGACCGACCTTGCGCCGCGCCTTCTCGGCCTTCGCCGCGGCCTTGGCCGCCTTGGCTGCCGCCTTGCGAGCGGCCCGCTTGGTGCGCTTGGCCGTGTGCTCGTAGGCCGACCCCGCAGCGCGAGCGGCCTCGGCCAGACCGCCGGCGGCGAGGGTGACGGCCAGCTTGCCCTTGCGCTTGGCCGCCTTCTTGGCCGCCTTTCGGTCCACGACCCACCCGGTCGCGGCACCCAGGGCGGCTGCGCCGGCGGCCGTCTGAGCCGCCTTCTTGACCACGCTGGACCCCTCGGGCTGTTCCTGGTCGCTCCGGATCGTCCGGATAACAAAATCGACGCCCGCCGGAGTACCCGTCTGCTCCGAGATCGACTGGGCCATGACTTCCGCCGCCTTCTCCAGATCCAGGACGGCCTGGTTCGGGACGAAGTCGACGTTGCCCTTCTCGTCTCTCTGGGTGACCCGGATGCTCAGGTTCTGACCCTCGATGCGAGCCGTGCAGTCGAAGACGTCACCGGTCTTGGCCTCCCGCTCGGGGCAGTCCACCGCGTCCAGCGGAGTCCCGTACAGGTCTCCGTAGGACTCCCTGATGGTCCGCTCGGCGTTGTCCGTGTTGAGCTTCCTGGTGACCGACACCGAGGCGCTGCACGCCTGGAGGAGCACCGCGAGCCCAAGCAGGGCCCGAGGCAACCCGCCCACCGTGTCGCCTCCCCGCCCCTGTCGAGCTAGGACGCTGCCCTACGGGTGCGAGTGGACGGCCGCTCGGCGGCGTCGGGCGCTCTCGGCACCAGGGTGGGGTTGACCCGCTGGAGGACGACAGAGCGGTCGATGACGCACTTGCCCACGTCACTTCGGCTGGGCAGGTCGTACATGACGTTGAGGAGCACCTCTTCCAGGATGGCGCGAAGCCCCCTCGCTCCCGTGCCCCGCAGCAGGGCCTGCTCGGCCACCGCTTCCAGGGCGTCGGCGCTGAACTCCAGGTCGACCCCGTCGAACTCGAAGAACTTCCGGTACTGCTTGACCAGGGCGTTCTTCGGCTCCATCAGGATCCGGACGAGGGCTTCCTTGTCCAGGTTGGACACGGCGCCGATGACCGGCAGCCGGCCCACGAACTCGGGAATGAGCCCGAACTTCAGTAGATCCTCGGGCAGGACCTGGGCCAGGATGGCGCCAAGGTCGCGCTCGCCCGTGCGGCGGAGGTCGGCCCCGAAGCCGACGCCCTTGTGGCCGATCCGGCTCTCGATGATCCGTTCCAGCCCTGCGAACGCGCCACCACACAGGAACAGGATGTTGGTGGTGTCGATCTGGATGAATTCCTGGTGGGGGTGCTTACGGCCGCCCTGGGGAGGCACTGAAGCGGTGGTGCCCTCGAGGATCTTGAGCAGGGCCTGCTGAACGCCCTCACCGGAGACGTCCCGAGTGATCGACGGGTTCTCGCTCTTGCGGGCGATCTTGTCGATCTCGTCGATGTAGATGATGCCGGTCTCGGCCTTCTTGACGTCGTAGTCGGCGGCCTGGATCAGCTTGAGGAGGATGTTCTCG
>JAIVIH010000153.1 GCA_020200615.1 Actinomycetota bacterium
GGCCCGCACCATCCCGTTGCGGGGATCGACGGATACGAGGGCCATCTCCAGCGGGGCGGACGTTCCCTTGAGCGTGTCGCCCACGGCCTTCTCGGCCTTCTGCTGCAGCGAAGCGTCGAGGGCGGTGTGGACCTGCAGCCCGCCTCGATAGACCCGGTCGTCCCCGTACTTGGCCACCAGGTACCGGCGCACGTAGTCCACGTAATACGGCGAGGTCGTCTCCTGGTCACCGGGGGGGTGCACGACCGTGGCCGGCCCTTCCGGCTCGTAGTTCTCGTCGACCACGAAGACCCGCAGAGCGGCGGCCTCGTCGTGCTGGGCGGTGGAGATCCGCCCCTGTTCGAGCATCCGGCCGAGCACACCGAGCCGCACAGCCTCCGCTCCCGACGGGCTCGAGCGAGGCTCGTTATCGCTGGGGGCCCTGATGAGTCCGGCCAGGAGAGCGGCTTCGGAAAGGGTCAGGTCCTTGACCGACTTGTGGAAGTAGGACTGGGCCGCAGCTCCGACACCGTAGGTGCCGCTCCCGAGGTAGACCCGCGACAGGTAGCGGTGGAGGATCTCGTCCTTCGAGAGCTGCTTCTCGACCCGCCGGGCCAGAGCCGCTTCCCTCAGCTTGCGGCGGATGGTCTTCTCGTCGCTTCCGTAGGTCAAGCGAACGTACTGCTGAGTGATGGTGGAGGCGCCCTCGACGTATCCACCTCCCGTGAGGTCGGCCCAGAGGGCTCGGAGCACCGCGCGATCGTCGACGCCGTTGTGCGAGTAGAAGCGCCGGTCCTCGGTCGCTACCACGGCCTGCTTCAGCACGTCGGGGATGTCCGCCTGGCCGACCGGGATGCTCAGGTCGAACTCCCGGAGCACGGCGACCTGGTTCCCGCCGGCGTCGAAGATCCGGCTCATCTCCGATTGGATCGACGGGCGCTCGGGGGGGAGATCGCCGGACAGGAGGGAGCGGTAGGCCAGGAAGAGCAACAGGGCCACCAGGACGGGCACGACCAGACAGGCCAGTAGGAACCCGACCGTCACCTTCACCAGCCAGCTGTTGCCGCCGCTGTCCGGAGGCGGCCCGTCCAACCTCCCCATGTGGCGGGGCTGCCAGGCGCTTCCCGGGTTGTTGTAGGAATCGGGCTTCGGGGGGCTCAGCACGGAGTCACTGAGCAGGCGCTCGGGGCTCGGCTGTGACGGTCTTGCATTGCTCGAAGGCCTCAACTTTTAGGGGCCTCTACCCCAACTCCACGTCGTCGAAGCCCTCGCCGGCGGCCCGCTCCAGCCAGTCCAGCGCCGCAGCCATGTGGCCCGCCCGGGCCTGGCTGCAGGCCAGGTTGTACGCGACCCGCGCCGGATCTGCGGTTCCCGCCTCGAGCGCCCGCTGCCCGACCTCGGTCGCCTCCTCGAACCGCCCGCCGGCATGGAGGTGTACGGCGAACAGCGCGGCCGGCGACGAGCCGGGCTCTCCCGACCGGAGAAGGCGCTGGGCGAGGGCATCCGTCAGCCCCGCGTCAGCGACAGCCGCCCGAGCAGAGGCGCGCCCGGCGAGGCGACCCCCTCTGAATAGACCCGCTCCAGGTGGTCCAGCGCCTCGTCGCGCAAGCCGGCCCCGAGGTCGAGCGCGGCCTGGAGGAAGCCATCGGGGACCATGCCATGAGGCAGCCGGGCGACGGCGGCCCGGGCTCCGTCGACGTCTCCGGTCGCCAGCCGGGACCACGCCAGCAGCTGCGACGCCTGTCCCATCACCGGGCCCGAAGGGCGGTCCCCCAGGACCTCTTCGGCCGCTGTCCCCGCGGCGGCCGGGTTCTCGCCGAGCAAGGAACGCCACCCCTCGACCAGACGGTCCTGCAACCGCTCGTTCCGAGCCCGTGTCAGTTGGGCCACGTTGTAGGCGCAGAAGAACCCGGCGAAGAGGGCCCCGAACGTGTAACCGGCGCTCATGGCCAGCACCACCCCGGCGCCCGCCACCAACGCCGACAGGACATGGGCCGGGTGCTCTCCCCGGCCGCCGGTACCGAGTGCCCACAGGGCGGCGGAGACACGGCCGCCGTCCAGGGGGAGGATGGGCAGGAGGTTCACGACCGACCAGGCCAGGTTGACGAAGACGAGGTCGGCGAGCACGGTCTCCCAGGTGGGGGACAGCTCGGCCTGGGACCGAGCGATGACAAGGGCGGGGAGGCCGATGAGGACGAGGCCCGAGAGAGGCCCGGCCAGGCTGACGACGATGTCCCGCCTCGGCGAGAGCGGCTCTCCCGACCCTGAGGTCAGCCCTCCCATCCCCTGTAGGAGGATGCTGGGCTGCTGGCCGTAACGTCGAAAGGCGACGGCATGCCCGAGCTCGTGAAGCAAGACCGAGCCGGTCACGATGGCGACCCAAGCGACCAGGAGCCCTCCCGTGCGCGCCCCCCATCCGAGGAAGACGGCGATCAGGAGAAAGGTGAGGTCGATGCGCACGGGAATTCCGCCGATGCGGAAGGAGGCGCCCGACACGTTCCTACGGTAGGGACCGGGAGAGGGCTGTGGGAGGCGGCGCGGCCCAGGACGAGGAGATCAGCGCCGGCGCTTGCGCTGCCAAAAGGGACGCTTGCCTTTCCGTGTCTGCCACTCGGCGAGGATCTCCTCGCCTGCGGCGTTCACGATGTCCTCGGCCGCGTCCAGCACCTCTGCGGCTCCCTGTCCGAGCCCCGGCGGTTCCGGAGGCGGAGGAGGCGTCACCAGAGATCCGTGCTTCCAGTTGATGTCTGCCAGGCGGGGCTCGTACGCCGAGCAGTTCTCGGGACAGCGCCAAGGCGCCTCCGGGGCGAGGTCGAGGTTGCACTTCCGGACGGTTTCACCGGTGGGGTACGAGCGGCTCTCGTAGTTCTTGCATTCGGTACGCATGGGCATGGAGGGCCATTGTCGCGCGGCCCGCGAAAATTACGTGTCAGTACCGACGAATTCAGTTGACGGAGCGCCGCCCGCGTGAACACCATATTGTCGGAACCAGAAGCGGGCCCCGTCCCGCAGCCAGGGAGGTAGCGGTGATCGTTCGAGCGACGTATGCGAGCAAGGCCTCGGGGCCGCTCGGTGCTGTCGCGCCCGTACGCAAGCCGATGGCTCCCTGCACCACCACCCGGTCGTTCTTCAACGAGCACCTCATTGGGTGGCCGATGGGCACAGGAGGAAACCTCCAGGAGTAGACCTCCGAGATTTTCCTCCGAAGAAGTGCCCAGAGGCCGCCGGAAACCCCGGCGGTCTTTTCGTTTTTGTACGCACAGAGAGGAATCGCAATGCTCGCCGAGCGGTGGGACAACGAGGAAGAGGTGCGGGAGCTGGGCCGGTGCAACGACGGCACCGGGAACCTGACCGCGCTGTTCTTCTCGGAGCAGCTTGACGACATCGCCCGGGCGAAGGCGGTCTGCGCGGAATGTCCCGTGCGGGAGGCTTGCTTCGACGGTGCGCTCGCTCGGAGCGAGCCCTACGGCGTCTGGGGTGGGCGCCTCTTCTTCAAGGGCAAGGTGCTGGCCTTCAAGCGGCCCCGTGGCCGGCCCCCCAAGAACGCCCAAACCATGATCGCCTGACCACGGGACAACACGTCTCCCGAGGATCACGCCGCCGGTGTCACCCCCTTCGGCGCCGGTGGCGCCTCGGGGTTGGGGGAGACGGGGGCGACCCAGGCGAGCCGGCGTGGGTCAGGCTTCCCGGGGTAGTGGTCGCCCCCGTCTCCAGGCGGCGGTCAGGCGCCGGCGCCCCGCACCGTAGGAAAGCCGGGCGACGCCGACACGACTCCAGGCTGTCAGTGTGGTGAACAGGGG
>JAIVIH010000408.1 GCA_020200615.1 Actinomycetota bacterium
GGGCCACCCAGGCCCGCTCGGCATCGCCGGCCACGCCGACCTCGGCCGCCACCGACGCTCCCCCGCCTCGAGGGCCGCTCCCCGGGCGCCCGGCGCCCTCGGTGATGAGGAACCCGCCGGCCTGGATCCACCCCGCCAGGGCCGCCTCCGCCACCCGCTGACGGGTGATCTCACCGTCGCCCCATGCGTCGGTGACGTGCCACTCCAGCCGGTCGCCCCGGGCTAGCTGGCCGGCAGGGACGAACTCGCCCCGCCCGACCTCGCCCTCGGCCCGCCAGACGAGGTGGTCGGCGGTGACGTCGAGCAGGTATCCGGCCGTCGTGCGCACCCGCAGCACGGCCTTGGTCCCGTTGGCCTTGACCGCTACCACGCTGGTGAGGCCGTTGGCATCGAACACCTTCGTCCCCACCGCGCCCTCGTCGACCAGCGACCCGATGGGAACCAGGCCCTCAGGGGTGCTCACGGGCGCATGCCACGGCTGGCATGCCGATGCCTGCTGTGGCTCACCGGCGACCCCAATGTTGAACCAGACGGGCGAGTTGAAGGCCGCCTTCTGGTGAACGACGAGGTGCTTGAGCTCAGCCCGGAACGCCTCGGCCTCGTCGTCGTCGACGAAGTAGCCGTCCTTGCGCCCCCAGGAAGTGACGGTGTCGGCCACCCGGTCGATCACCTGTCGTAGGGACCGTTCCCGCTGCGGGGACCCGAGCGAGCCCCGGAAGTACTTCTGGGCCACGATGTTGGTGGCGTTCTGCGACCACGAAACGGGGAACTCCACGTCCCGCTGCTCGAAGGCGACGGTCCCGTCCCGGAAGTTGGTGATGCGGGCGTCCCGGCGCTCCCAGACGACCTCGTCGTAGGGATCCTGACCCTCGGTGGTGAAGTGCCGGCGGATCCCGATCCCTGTCTGCTCCGGGGCCATGGCCATGGCGACGCTCCTTAGACTTTTCTGGTGTGGGCCTCACCAACCACAACATGTTGTGGTCGAGGCCGGGCGAACCGCGATATGAGCTATATCATACAACAGCGTAATTCCACGCATGTCAACCCTTGAGCCCGTCCAACGGTGCTGGTCACAGGGCGTTCGCGAAGGTTTGCGCGGAACCCTGTTCTCCCCGCTCAGGGGGCCGCTCGGGCCCCGTGCTCCCCGCTCTGGGGGCCGCTCGGGCCCTTCCGGCGCCGTCGCAAGCCGGAGATGAGGCACCGGCCCGAGAGTAGAGACCTCGAGCTGGGGATCGCTATGGCCGCAACCGCAGCCCAAGCTGTGGAGAAGCGAGCTCAGTCCCCAGAGGAGTCGGGAGGCGGAGGAGCGTCGCTGAGGAGGCCGACCTCCCGCTGGAAGTCACCCGCTCCCTCGAATCCCTTGTACACGCTGGCGAAGCGCAGGTAGGCGACCTCGTCGAGCTGGCGGAGACGGGCGAGGACGCACTGCCCGATGCGGGAGCTGGTGAGCTCGCCGCCCTCCATGCGCAGCATCTCCTCGATCTCGGCAGCCACCCCCTCGAGCGCCTCGACGCTGACGGGACGGTTCTTGGCTGCCGCCCGCATCCCCGCCACCAACTTGCCCCGGGCGAAGGGCTCGCGCCCCCCGGAACGCTTGAGCACGACCAGCGGCAGGTCGTCGAGCCGTTCGAAGGTGGTGAACCTCCGCCCGCACCCCAGGCACTCCCGGCGCCGCCGGATCGCCGCTCCCTCGTCGGCCAGGCGCGAGTCGACCACCTTGTCGTCGAGGTTCGAACACCACGGGCAGCGCACACCCCGACCGTACCTGCCGGTCCGGAGCGACAGCTCAGCGAGCGGGAATGGGGATGCGCTCGCCCACATGCAGGGTGGTACCACCGTGGGCGGCCACCAACCGGTCGACCAGAGACCGAGGGTCGCCCGACGGCTCCAGGCGACGGGCGATGGACCAGAACGTGTCCCCCGGCTGGACGACGTGGACGGGACCGGCGGCGTTCTGGCCCGCGGAAGGGCCGCCGGGACGCTCGGAGACGGGGAGGGGCCCACCTCCGAGCGTTCCCAAAGCGGCCGTGACGGCCAGCACCAGCCCGAAGACCAGACCGGCGGCGACGGACTGGCGACGGCGGTACGTGCTGGCCGGAAGGCGGACGGTGCCGGCGTGGGACGGAACGACGTGAAGGCCGTACCACTTGTCATCGGCAACCGACCCGGAGCGGAGGCGCCCTTCGGGCTCGACGCGCACTGCGGCGGATGCGGCTGGCATGGTGGTGAAGGCCTCCCTTCCCGATGGAGAACGTGCGTTCGCCGGAGCCAGTAGAACACGAACGCCCGTTCGGAGTCAACCGTCGAGCGAACGAATGTTTGCCTGGGGCAGAGCCGCCTGGTAAGGTCGGTCGAGATGGGAACGGGTGTTCGCCATGATGTTCGACAAGGGGAAGCCATGACCGAAACGACCCCCCTCACTCCTCGCCAGCGAGGAATTCTCGACTTCATCGAGGTCCAGATGCGCGACCGCGGCTATCCGCCGTCGGTGCGGGAGATCGGGGAGGCGGTCGGCCTCACGTCCACCTCAACCGTGCATGCCCACCTGGGCACCCTGCAGAAGCTGGGCTACCTCCGGCGCGATCCCACCAAGCCCCGTGCCATCGAGGTCCGGTACGACTCCTCCTCGGGCGCGACGGCCGAGCGGCGGCCCAC
>JAIVIH010000154.1 GCA_020200615.1 Actinomycetota bacterium
CGCCAGCCACATCCACTCGGCCTCGGCCAGCCGGTGCGCCTTCCGAACACGCAGGTAACGGTCGAGAGCGACGGCGGTCTTGTCGCCGAACGGGCACCCTCGCTCACGGCGACCCTTGCCCAGCACCACCGCGACATGTCCCACGACGTCAACGTCGAGCAGCCGCAAGCCGACCAACTCGTCCCGGCGCATGCCGGTGTCTAGGAGTAGCCGGATGATCGCTGTATCCCGCCGGTCCTCGAAGCCCTTACCCGAGCACGCGGCCAACAACGCCCGGAGCTCGTCGTCGCCGAGGACCGGCACCGGCACCTCAGGCACGATCGGCGGGCGGATGTTGACCATCGGGTTCTGCTCGACTTCGCCCTCCTCAGCGGCCCAGGCGAAGAAGAGCCGGAGGGCTTTGTACCGGGTCTGCGCTGTCGAGGCCGAGCGGGTTGCCGCGATCTCGCCGAGGTAGCGCTCCATGTGCTGGCGATTGATCCTCCGTACGGCCAGCGCTGGCTCGTGTGCGACCATCCAGCGGCTGAACTGGGACAGCGACTCGTCGACGTACTGGGCAACAGTGCGCGGCGCCCGGTTCGCCGCCCGTAGACTGATTGCCCATGAGCCGATCAGGTCGTCCAGCGTCGCCACGGACTTCCACCTCCCCGTTCCGGTCCTGTATAGGGGTGCGACCTACAGCGCACCCCTATACATTGCGCTGCGTTTCGTCGGAGGTCAAGTTGTGTGCTGTAGAAACGCTGCGCAGGACGAATTTTCGGTCGACACCCCCTCTGAGCAGGGAGTTTACGGGGCTATAGCTCAGTCGGTTAGAGCGCACCCCTGATAAGGGTGAGGTCGCTGGTTCGATTCCAGCTAGCCCCACATGAGATCCATCCGCCGGGGAGTCCTGGCCTTGACCCTGGCCGGCATTGCCGCGGCCGCCGTGCGGCTCCGCGGGTCCGCCCGCGTCCCTCCCCAGAACGGCGGATGGCGCGAGCTCTCCGGCCCCGAGCTGCGCTAGCCGTGCGCGCCGTCATCGTGGGAGTTGGCGCCGTCGGCGCCCGGGCCGCCCGGCAGCTGCTCTACCTGGGCCCGCTCGACGACGTGGTCGTCATCGACGCCGACGGGCCGCGGGCCGACGCCGTGGCCGAGTCGCTCGGGGCCCCCGCTCGTGTGGGGTCCGATCTGGAATCCGCCGGGCTGGAAAGGGGCGACGTCGTCGTGTTCGGGACGCCCGGAAGTCACCGCGCTCTGGCCGAGGTGGCCCTCGGGCGAGGGGCCCACGTGGTGTCCGTGTCGGACCATGTGGATGACGTGCGCGACCTGCTCGCCCTCGATGGTCGGGCACGAGACGAAGGCCGCCACGTGGTGGTGGGAGCGGGCTTCTCTCCCGGACTCTCGTGCGTGCTGGCGGCGCTGGCGGCGCGGAGCTTCGAGCGGGTCGAGGAGATTCATGTGGCCAAGGTGGGGACGGGGGGTCCGGAGTGCGCCCGTCAGCACCACCGGGCCCTCGCCGAGCAGGCGTCCGACTGGCGCGAAGGCAACTGGGAGCACCGCAACGGTGGCTCCGGCCGGGAGCTGTGCTGGTTCCCCGACCCCGTGTGCGGGGTGGACTGCTACCGCGCCGCGCTGGCCGAGACCGCCCTGCTCGTGGCTGCCTTCCCTGACGCCCACCGGGTGACGGCGCGCGTCGGGGCCAGCCGCCGAGACCGCCTCACGGCCCGTCTGCCCATGCTGCGCCGCCCGCACCCCGAGGGTGATCTCGGCGCCGTTCGAGTGGAGGTGCGGGGGGCGCAGGGCTCGGCCCTGGACGACCGGGTGCTGGGTGCTGTCGACCGACCGGCCGTGGCCGCGGGCACGGTGGCGGCTCTGAGTGCGCGCTGGGCGCTGGACGACCGCCTGGCCCACACCGGGGCGTCAGGTCTCGCCGGGCGGGTGGAACCGGGACCCTTTCTGGCCGCCCTGGCCGAGCGGGGACTCAAGGTGGCGGTGTTCGAGGGCAGCCACCACGGCGCGGGCACGCCCGCAGCTGCGATCGGCTAGTAGCTCACCGCACCAGGCGGGACAGGCGCCGGTCGGCCAGGACCTTCCCGCCGGTCTGGCATGCAGGGCAGTACGTGACCTCGTAGGACTCGTAGGACACCCGTCGAAGGTCCTGCCCGCAGCGGGGACAAGGGGTGCCGTGCCGGCCGTGGACGGTGAAGTGGTCGCCGACCTTGGTGGGGAGCCCTCCGCTCCGCTTGCGCTCCTCGACCAGGCCCGCCTCCAGCACTTCATGCACCGCGCTCAGGAGCGCCTCCCGCCTACGCCGGTCGAGGTTGGCGAGCGAGTCATAAGGCGACAGGCAGGCCCGGTGGAGGACGTCGTCGCTGTAGCCGCGGCCGATCCCGGCCACCGTGCGCTGGTCGCGCAGGAGGGTGTGAACGCGCCGCTGGTCGGTGCCGGAGCGGATGAGGGTGGCGAACTCGTCCGAAAAGGGGTCGGGTCCGAGGACGGCCATGGGGCCTTCATCCCCCTCCTCCAAAACCCACCAGCCGGCCTTGCGCTCCGTCCCGAACTCCTTGAGCAGCAGGGAAGGGCGGTCGTCGAAGCGGAATCGCACCACCGCCCCCTTGGGCTTGGTGGTCTTGGGCGGGTTTTCGATGTCGACCCGGCCGCCCTGGGAGGAAGGTGGCCCCGGCGAAGGCGGCTTCGAGCCGCTCGGCCATGCCTTGCACCTCGGGAAGTTCGGGCACGCGCCCAGCCTAGGAGGAGCCCCGGACTTACTAGGGCGCCTCCGGGCTGGCGAACGAGACCGACGGCCGGGTGCTGGTGTCCACCACCAGGCGCAGGACGTCGGGCCGGGCGTAATGGCCCACGGCGTCGAACTGCTGGCGGGCCGAACGGACGACCTTGGGATCCACGTCGGCGTACAGGATCCCCTCTTCCCGCACGAGAGGACCGGCGAGGATCTCGCCATCGGGGTTGACGATGGCCGAGTTGCCGAGGGTCAGCCAGTCGTCGGGGGAGCCGTAGAGCTCGCTCCGGTGGGGGACGTCCTCGGGCACGTCGAAAACCCGGATGCAGCAGTTCACGCCGATGACGAAGACCCGGCCCTCCTTGGCCACGTGCCGGAGGGTCGCGATCCATACGTCGGAGCTGTCCCAGGTGGGCGCCAGGTAGATGTCGACGCCCTGGGCATAGAGCGCGGCCCGGGCGAGGGGCATGTAGTTCTCCCACGAGGTCAACGTGCCCAGGCAGCCGAACGGCGTTTCCGTCACTTCGAGGGCGGAGCCGTCACCCATGCCCCACACCAGCCGTTCGGCGCCCGTCGGCATCAGCTTGCGGTGCCGGCCGACCAGGGCTCCGTCGGGCCCGAACGTCAGCTGGGTGCTGAACAGGGTCGTGCCCCGCTCGAGTCGCTCGTTGACCCCGATGGAGACGTACGCGCCCGCCCGCCGGGCCGCCTCGGCCACGAGCTGGGTCTCGGTCCCGCCAACCACCACGGACTGGTCGAACAGTCTGGCCTGCAGGTCAGAGGCCCGGGACTCCCATGGCTTCATCCGCCACACCCACTCGGGGTAGGCAGGGACGAAGGCCTCGGGGAACACGATGAGTTTGACGTCCTCGTGGCTGGCCTGCTCGATCAGCTTCACCGCCTTCTCGATGGTTGCGGTGCGGTCGAGGAACACGGGGGCAGCCTGGACGGCGGCCACCCGGACGGACTGGAGTTGCTCGGCTGAGGTCACTGCGGTTCTCCTTCGAGCGGTTCTTCGG
>JAIVIH010000409.1 GCA_020200615.1 Actinomycetota bacterium
TCCTCATCGCCCTGGGCACGCTGGTCCTCGGAACCGGGGGACTGTTCAACTCCGTGCTCGACGAGATGGAGGCCTTCGCCGTCACCCTCGTGGTCGGGATCACCCTGATCTTCGCCGGCTTCTTGCTCGCCGCGCTCAAGCCCACCCCCCGTGTGGTCGATCCGGTCACGGTGACAAGTGCCGGGCGTGGGGTCCCCCGATGACCCCCGCCCCGGTACTCTGGGACTCCATGGCCCGTCCCATCCGCGTGATGGTTGTGGACGACACCGCCCACGTCCTCCGGATGCTGTCGGCCATGCTCACGCTCGACGGCTTCGAGGTGGTGGGTGAGGCCGAGGGCGGAGGGGCGGCGGTGGACTCGGTCCAGGAAGCCGATCCCGACGTGGTGGTCATGGACTACCGGATGCCGATGATGGACGGCCTCACCGCCGCCCGCCGCATCCGGGCCCAGCGCCCCGACCAGATCATCGTCCTCTACACCGCCTTCATCGACGACGAGATCGAGCGCAGTGCAGCCGAGGCGGGCGTCTCCCTGTGCGTCGGCAAGGTCGAGGGCCTGGCTTCCCTGGAGCGGGAGATCAGCCGGCTCTGCGCCGCCCTGTTCTGATCCGGGCCGCTCTCACCGGGCCAGGACCAGGAACTGGATAAGGCCGGCCACGAAGACCAGGGCCAGGAGCACGACCAGCACGATGGTGGTTGCCGGGCGCACGATCAGTCCGGCGCCGGTTCGAGGGCGACGATGTCCCCTGCTCCGAGGCGCAGCTCGTCGGCCGCCGGCCGGCGGTTGAGGGTGACCGCCAGCAGGCCGTAGGAGTCCACGACCAGCCCCACCTGGCCGGTCTTGAGCTCGGAGTAGCTGCTGACCCGCACGGCCAGGCGGGGAGGTTGGGGGGCGACGGTCCCGCCGAGGCGGAGGAAGAGTCGGTCACCCATCTCCTTGACCTCGTCGGGACCGATGTTCAACTGGGCGTTGCCGAACCGGTCGACCCACAGGACCTCGGCGTTCAGAACACCGTCTTCCATCCGTGAGAGCGGCACCAGGCCAGGCACCAGGGAGTAGGGGTCGACGAGGTCGCCCAGCTCCTCGAGGTCGGTGCCGAGGCACAGGTGGGCCACCGCCGGGGCGAATATGTCCCGTCCGGCGAACGTCGGCCCCGGGGCGTCCAGGTGGTACGCGGGGTTGGTGAGGGAGACGGCACGCTTCGCGCCGCCGGCCAGGGCGACGGCCGACGCCAGCAGGCCGTTGTCGGGTCCCACGAGCACGGCCCGATCGGTCCCGTCCTCCCCGCCCACCTCCACGGCCACCGCCCGCCGGTCGCTCCCCACCCCGGGATCGACGACGGCCAGGACCACTCCGGGGGGCAGGTACTGGATGCTGCGGGCCAGGGCCAGGGCGCCGGCCCTCACGTCATAGGCCGGGACGTCGTGGCTGATGTCGAGCACCAAGACGTGGGGAGCGATCGACCGGATGACGGCCTTGACCACGCCTACGAACTCGTCGGCCAGCCCGAAGTCGGACAGGAAGGACACTGTGCTGAAGCCCGGCCCCTCGGCAGACATGGCGGCACGTTACCGCCGGCGTCGAGGCCGGCCGGTGGGCGCAGGGTGGAGGTCAGCCAGCCTGCGTGTAGCTCGTGGCCAGATACCGGTCGACGTCCTCCTCACGGACCCGGTAGGACTTGCCCACCCGGGCCGCGGGAAGCTGCCCGCCCTTGATCAGGCGGTAGACCGTCATCGTCGATACCCGCAGCATTCCTGCTACTTCTGCCACGGTCAGGAACCGAGACCGTCCCTGAGACTGCGCCAGTTGAATCACCCCTCTTCGCCAGTGGGCACTGTATTCATCTGGGGGCGTTGTGGAAAGAGGGGCGCCTGCGAACGGCGCCTCCCGACCCGCTCGCACCGCCAGACTCAGCCCTGCCCCAGCTGCCGCGACCGTTCGGTGGCGGCCAGCACGGCCTCGGCCAGCGCTGCCCGCACGGCCCGCGCCTCGAGGGCGCGCAGTCCGGCCGCGGTCGTGCCCCCGGGAGACGTCACCGCCGCTCGCAGCGCCTCCGGCCCCTGGTCGGACTCGTCCAGCAGCCGGGCCGACCCGAGCAGGGTCTGGATCCGTCCCCTCGCCCAGCCAGCCCTCGAGCTTGGCCAGGGGCACACCGGCGGCCACGGATAGCACCCGCTCGGGCCCGGCCCCGGCCAAGGCCTGGCAGGCGGCGGGCACGTCACCGGGCTTCACCGCCACCACCGCCCCGTCGCACGGCGGGACGTCCTCGCGGATGTCGACCCCGGGAAGCTCGGCCGCCAGCTCGGCGCGCCGGGGAGCGGACATCTCCACCACGCTCAGCTCCGCCGGGTCGGCCCAGCCGGCGGCGACAAGGCCTCCCACCAGGGCCTGTCCCATCCGGCCCCCTCCGACCACGGCCAGTCGCGCCCTCATGGGCCGCAGGCTAAAGCGTTTCCCGGCTTCCCTCTCGGGATCAGGGAAGGTAGCCCTCGGGGTCCTCAGGACTGCCGCCCACCCGGGTCTCGAAATGCAGGTGGGGGCCGGTGACGTTTCCGGTGCCGCCGACGTATCCGATCAGGTCGCCGCGCTCCACGACCTCGCCCACACCCACGACCATCGAGCTCTGGTGGGCGTAGAGGGTGGTGAAGCTTCCGCCGTGGTCGATGATCACGCAGTTCCCGTAGCCCCCGTTGTAGGAGGCCATGATCACCTCGCCCGACTTGGCCGCCCGGATGGGCGCCCCCGGGCCCGAATCGATGTCGATGCCGGCGTGTAGCCGGCCCCACCGCATGCCGAATGGGGAGGTGACGCCGCCGTCCGTCGGCCAGATCAGCCCCGAGCCGGACGACCCGCGGGGTGCCGCTGCGACCTGGACGCCTCCGTCGGCCGGCTCGCCCGCTGCTTCCCGGGCCCGGATGAGGCCCGAGACGTTGGCCTCTTCCCGGGAGATGGCGTCGATCTCGGCCGTCACCTCACGGATGCGCACGTCCAGGGCCTGCTGTAGGCGCACCTGATCGGTCCGCACCTTCTCCAGCTCGGCCAGCTTCTCGCCGGCCGCCTTCTTCCGGTCCTGGGCCGACTCCCGCAGGGCCACCAGGTTCGCCTGCTCGGCCTGCTGGTCCTGGCGGACCGCCCGCAACTGTCCGAGGACGTCCCGGTCCACGTTGACCACGTGGGCCATCAGCGTCTGACGGCGGCTGGCCTCGGCCAGGTCACGGGAGCCGATCATCTCCAGGAGGGGAACGCCTCCCGGGTGGACGTAGGCCTGGACGGCGACGGCCGACGCTTTCAGCCGCAACTCGCCCACCCGCTTCTCGGTGGCGGTCAGGCGGGCCTTGGCCGTATCGACGGCGGCGTCGGCCACCTCGACCGCCTGCTGGGCGGCGTCGGTCTCGCTGGCCTGCACGGCTACGCCGGCGTCGAGGGCCTGCACCGCCGACTCGAGCTGTAGGTCGTTGGCCTTCAGGACGTCGAGCTGGGCTGCGGCGTTGGCTTTGCGCGTACGAGCGTCGTCGTCAGCAGCACCCGCTCGTGTCGGCAGGGACACGAGCATGACGATGAGCACAAGGGCGTGGATCCTGGTCTTCGTCATGAGGGTTGAAAGAGCCCCCGCCGCGGCTGATCGGCGAAAACGGTAACGAGCAGCCGGTAGGGGTGCAAGCTTCGAGCAAGGTCACTGCTACCTGCGCGTGATGCGACGAGAGAGGACCCGAGAAACCTCCCGGCGTGACCGCACTTCCCCGAACGGCTGGCCGTTCCGCCTCTCGGGCCCTGCCAAGACCTTAGCCGCGAAAATTTACCGGGCGCAAGAGATGGCGTGAAAAGTACCGAAATACCAGGAGGCACACTGGTGGCGGGAACCCGGCCCCAGGTGCTCCACAAGAGAAAGAAGGACGAGTGTAGTCACCGGCACTCGACGAGGCTACGAGCGGTGAGGTCGGCGTAGAGGCGGCGAAGCCGGGCCGCGGTGATCGACCAGCAGTACCGTTGCGCTCTCGCCGCGCCCGCCGCGCCCATGCCTGCGGCGCGCTCGGGATGGCTCAGGAGATCGTCCACGCGCCGGGCGTAGGAGGCCGGGTCCCGGCCCTCGACCAAAAAGCCGGTCTCTCCGTGGGCCACCAGCGTCCGCAGCCCCCCTACGGCCGCCGCCACCACCGGAGTGCCGCAGGCGGCCGCTTCCAGGGCCACCAGCCCGAAGGACTCCGAGCGGCTTGGGACGAGGCACACGTCGGCTGCCCGATAGAAGGCGGGGAGGCTGTCGTGGCGCTGGGGGGGCACGAACCGCACCCGGTCCCCCAGGCCCTCGGCCGCCACCAGGGCCCGGACCCGCCGCAGCTCGGCGGCCCCGTCCGGGCCGCTGGGGCCGCCCACGATCAGGAGCGAGGCGTCCCGTCGATCCAGCTCGGCCAGAGCCCGCACAGCCACTCCGCTCAGGGGGCCGCTCGGGCCCGCCACTCCGCTCAGGGGGCCGCTCGGGCCCGCCACTCCGCTCAGAGGGCCGCTCGGGCCCGCCACTCCGCTCAGAGGGCCGCTCGGGCCCAGGCCCAGGCCCAGAGCGGCACGCGCCGTCTGGCGGTCACCGGGAAAGAAGACCTCGTGGTCGACCCCGGGGGGCACGACCTCGATGCGGGACGGGTCGGCGCCGTAGAGCCCTTCCAGCTGCGTGGCCTCGTCGAGGGATGAGGCCAGGATGACGTCGGAGCAACCGATCACCTCGGCTTCGGCCTTGGCCCGGACCGCCTCCTCCTGTTGCGTGGCCTCCGCCTTCACCCGGGCCAGGGTGTGGAACGTCGAGACCAGCGGCAACCCCAGCTCGTGCTTGAGGGAGTGCCCGGCCACTCCTGACAGCCAGTAGTTGGCGTGGAGCACGTCGGGCTCGCAGCCGTCGTAGCCGTACAGGCGCTCGAGTACCGCGGCGGTGAAGGTGTCGACCAGCTCGGGGAGGCTCTCCTTGGGCACCACGGCCAGGGGGCCGGCCCGCACGTGGTGCACCACCAGGCCCGGCTCAAGCTCGACGGTGGGGGCCAGGCCCCGGCGCCACGCCCGCGTGTACACGTCGCAGTCGACACCCGCCCGCGCCAGAGCCGACGAAAGCTGGCGCACGTAGACGTTCATGCCGCCTCCGTCGCCGGCACCGGGCTGGGCGAGGGGGGACGTATGGAGTGACAGGACGGCGAGGCGGCGCACGACGGGTCCAACCCTACCCAGGAGCGCGATCTTCCCCGCCCCCGTCCGCCCGGTACTTCAGGTACAGCTCGACCAGGGCCCCCTTCTGGTCGTCGCTCAGGGTCGGATCCCGGAGAATGTGCCCGACCAGGTCCCCATCGGCGGCGGACTCGAGGATGCCGGCCCGCACGTACAGCTCCTCGGTGGGGACGGCCAGGGCGCGGGCGATCCGCTGGAGCACCTCGGCCGACGGCTTCCGGAGGCCCCGCTCGATCTGGCTCAGGTAGGGATTGGAGATGCCCGACACGTCCGACAGCCGCCGCAGCGAGAGCCGGTGGCTCGACCGCTGGGCGCGAATGAACTCGCCCAGTTCCTGTCGTCGCCCGTCGATGTCGTCCGGCACGGCCGCGACCGTACCGAGGAGCCCGAGTCGACTCAGAATCCGCCTCGGACCGACGTCAGGCCTTGACGTCGCCCTGTTGCTCGTAGCGACTGGCCAGCTCGGCCTGGACGGCGTCGATCACGCCGAAAATGGCTCGCCTCTGGGCCGAGACCGTCTGCTCCAGCTGCTCGAGCCGGCCGGCGACCGCCTGCAGATCGTCGTCCGACAGGTCGGGAAGCGATCCGAGAGCAGCGGGGCCGCTGACGGCGTCCAGCTCGCGGGTCAGGTCGTCGTCGTCCGGCGGCACAAGGTTGGTGGGCATGCGGCCCGGGCCCGGCGTGCGGCCCCGGTCGGCCAGGATCTCGGGTAGCCGGGCGACCAGGTCGGACAGGTCGGAGGACGAGCTTCCGCTGGCCCGACGCTCCCTCTCGGCGGTGACGATGTCCAACCGCCCTTGGACCATGCGGCGCAGGTAGGAGAGCTTGGCCTCGACCTCCTGGGCTTCCGTTCGCATAGTCCGCAGCCGGTCGTCGTCATGCGCGCCGAGGTGGGCGAAGTAAGAGGCGCCGAGCAGTCGGTCGAGATCGTCTTTGAGGGCCATCCGACTTCAGGGTACCAACCGCCCGATCCGACCCCGCTGGCGATCGGGGTGGTAGCGGTAGACGACCCGTCCCCGAACCGTCGAGGGGGGAACGGCACCGAACTGACGGCTGTCGGTGCTGGCGCCGGGATTGTCACCTCTGAGCGTCAGCCCCGCCTGGGACACCGCCAGCACTCGCTTGACCACGAGCCTGCGGGACTGGCGGGGATCGGGGACCACCACCAGGTCACCGGGACGGGCTCTCCGGGTCCGCCACAGGAGGAGCCGATCACCGGGCTCGAGCGTGGGCGACATGCTCGGACCGAAGACTTC
>JAIVIH010000410.1 GCA_020200615.1 Actinomycetota bacterium
GGCGAAGACAGTGCGGGTCTGGGAGGACGACCCCATCTCGACGGGTGCCGTGCCCATCGAGCGCCCGGTCCCCAAGCTCCCCACGGGCCGGATGAAGGTCACGATCGACGGCGCCGCTCCGGTGGCCCAACCCTACGACCCCGGCACTCCCGAGTTCCGCTACTGGGTGGCGGCCTTCCACGAGTCCTTCGGCGACATCAGCGCCATCCTGGTCGCCCTCCAGCTCCCGAGCGTCCGCCAGCGGGCCATCGCCGAGACGGAGGGCCGCTACCGATCGTCGCGGGTGTCGCGGGTGGCGGAGCAGATGGGTTGGGCGGTGCGCCAGCGCCAGCCCTGTGCCGTCGAGCCCGACTGCCTCCGCAACGCGGTCAACTGCTTCGCCTACGCCCCGACCGACGCCCTGCCCATGCTCGCACCGGCGTCGGCCCTCTCGTCAGCCCCGCACTCCTTCTCGAGGGTATTCACCGCCGCCTTCTTCGAGGCCTTCGCCGGGATGATGGTCACCCTGAGCCGCCAGCCCACGGCGGACCACCTTCTCGAGGCCAGCCACGACGCCGGCCGGCTCTTGGTGGCCGCCGTACGGGCGGCGCCGGTCGTGCCCGACTACTACGCCCAGGTAGCAGCCCAGATGATCGTTGCTGACGGCGTGATGTTCGAAGGGAAGTACGCCGCCGCCCTGGAGTACGGGTTCCTGTCACGCTCCGTCCTTTCGCCCGCCAGTGTGACCCGGGGGGCGCGACCGGCCCTGGCCGTGGCGGCCATGACGCCGGGCCCCGGTGCGCGCGCCGCCCCCCGCCGATCGGAGCTTCCGATGATCACCCTCCCGGGCCATGACTTCGGACTGGGCAGCCGTCCGGTGATCGTGAGCGCGGCAGGGGAACCCGGCCGGCTGGCTGTCGCTTCCAACGGGCTCGACGGAAGTCCCTCGACACCTCTATCCGCCGAGATGGCGGCCCGGGCGTTCCTGTCCGAGCTGGTGATGAGGGACCGGGTGGACATCCCCGGCCGTCCGGCCGACGATCTGGGCGCCCCCCGCAGTCGGATGAGGACCCACGAGGTCGTCGAAGAGGGAGAAGCCCTCGTCGTGGTCCGGCGGTTGTTCGAAGCTCCCGGTACCCTCGCATGCTGTGGCCGGTCCCGAAGAACGGGATGAGGACGAGGAGGCGGCTCGGTTCGTCGAAGGCCTGATCGCCCGAGGCGAGGCGGCCGAGCCAGACGAGCACGGAGAGCTGCCCGAGGGGGCGACCCACGAGATCGTGACCGACGCCGCCGGCGTACGCCGCGTACGCCGCCGCCGGTTCTGGAGCCCCTGACGCTCGGGATCAGCCGCTAGGCCGTTTCCCGGCCACCACTCAGCCGCTCGGCCACGACCCTCAGGTCCTGGACGAAGGCCGCCATCTCCGCTTGGCGGGCGGCGTCGTCGCGGGCCCGCAGGATCGAGGACGGGTGCACGGTGGCGGTCAGCAAGGGCCCGAGCGGCCCTCTGAGCGGGGTGACCGGCCCGACGAGGCCCTGCACGAACTCCCCCCGTTGGCGGCTGACCCGGAACGAGCTGCCGAGGAGAGCCTGAGCTGCAGTGGCACCCAGGCAGACCACCACCTCGGGTGAGACGGTCTCGATCTCGGCCTCGAGCCACGGGCGGCAGGCGGTGATCTCCTCGGCGTTAGGCCGCTTGTGCAGCCGCCGCTTCCCCCTGGCCTCCCACTTGAAGTGCTTGACCACGTTGGTGACGTACACCAGCTCCCGGTCGATGCCCGCTTCTTCGAGGCCTCGGTCGAGGAGGCGTCCCGCGGGCCCGACGAAAGGACGTCCTTCCAGGTCCTCACGGTCGCCGGGCTGCTCGCCCACAAGCATCAGCCTGGCCTTCTCGACGCCCTCGCCGAAGACAGTCTGCGTGGCGTTCTTCCACAGCGGGCAGGCCTGGCACCCGGAGGCCGCCTCTCGCAGAGCGGGAAGCGTGGGCTGCGGAGGAACGAGGTCGGCGGCGGTGCTCAACAGCTTGAGACCTACCGCCGGCGGGTGGCCCGGCAGCCGCCGGCATCCCCACTTCAGCCGCCACGCCCTGGCCGAGTGGCTCCCCGCCGCCGGCATCTCCTACCGGTGGGAGCCGGACCTGGGAGGGTGGCGACGGGCCCGTCCCGACTCACCTCACGTGGCCCTCCACAACTCCTCGTTCCGGGGCTACGCCGACCACATGGGGACGGCCGGGTTCTGGACCGCGCTCGATGCCGTCCTGGCCGAGGCGGCCCAGGACCGCACCGCGGTCATGTGCTCGGAGACGCTGTGGTGGCGCTGCCACCGCCGGCTGCTGGCCGACGCCGCCGCCCTGGTCCGCTCGGTCGAGGTGCTCCATCTGGGCCACGACGGCGGGCTGGTTCCGCACGTCCCCACCGAAGGCGTGCGCCGCGCCGGCGACGAGCTGATCTACGACGTGGGCCACACCCACGGCCTCCCCGGCCTCTGACCCGGGTCCCGCCCCAGTCGGAAATGGGGGCATGGCTCCCTAGAACCTCGCCCTGCCGGGGCCGATACTTGGCCAATGGAGCAGGACGTAGCCAAGGCTCGCCAGATCGCCCTTCCCGTCTTCCTGGGCTTGGGCCTCGGTGGGTTCTACCTGATCATGAGAGGTTCCCGAAGGCTGGGGTCGGCGAACGACCAGTCCGCGGATTGGGTGCCCCAGTACCTCATCGACGGTCTGTTGGTGGCCGCCATCCTGATCGCCGGTCTCATCGTGACGTTCGTCGTCTTCGTCATAGCCGGGCGCCGCTCGGCCGAGACCATGGGTACGGCCGGGCTGATCTCCGTCGTGGTGATCGGCGCCGCCCTGAGCTGTGGTGCGGCGGCGATCGTGTACCAGTCGAAGGTCGTGGAGTTCGCCGAACCTTTGCTGACCGTCTCCGATGCTCGGACTGTGCTCGATGAGGTCATCACCGGCCTGTCTGAGACGGGCCCGCAGCCGCCTCCGCGTCTCCCGTCTGGGTCGGAGCTGAGCCTGGATGACCTCCCCGATCCGGCTGCCATGGTCGCTTCCGTGGTCAGGTCCGAGCCCGAGGTATGCCGCGACTCGGCCAACCGGGACACGGGTTCGGTGTGGCTCTCGTGGGGGTTCAGCACCCGGGCGTTCGTTCCTCCCTCGGCCTTGGCCGTGACCGAGGTGTCCGGCATACCCCAAAGCCAGCTTCCTCCGGACTACCTCGGCCGGTTCAGAGACATGGCAGACAGCTTGCGGGCACTTGGGTTCGCCGTGTCCGAGAGCACCCAGAGCGAGAACTTGACCGGGACGCGGTCCACGCCTCCCCCGCGAGGTGGAGACCTGCCTCTTCCGGACGCCTACGCCGTGGATCTCTACGCCGGGATCGCGACGTTCTACTCCCGTCCCGGCGCGACCGCGGTCGACATGGCGTTCCGCCTCGTCTCGCCCTGTGTGAAGCCTGCCGGGCCGACGTAGCTCATCGATCGCGTCGAAGATGGTGACGTGCCGGTGAGGAGCTCTCTCGTGGTCGGGGTGGCTGCCGCGTTGACCGCAGCGGCCGGCCTCATCCACGCCGCCGCCGCCGGCACCCACCGCGGGGACGCCGCGCTAGCCCTTCTGTTCGCCGGGGCCGCCCTCGCCCAAGTGGCGGTGGCGGCGCTTTTGGTGGTCCACCCCGCCCGCCGGACGCTGCTCGCCTGCGCGCTTCTCAACCTCGGCATCGCCGCCGCATGGGGCGTTTCGAGGCTCAGCGGGCTCCCGCTCCTCGACGACCTGGCTCAGCGGCAACCCGTCGGCCTCCAGGACTTGTCGGCCACCGTGGTCGAGGTGTTGGCCGCCGGTGCCGCCATCCTCGCCGCCGTACAGCCCGGCGCCGCGCTCAGGCCCCGCTTCTCGCCGCTGCTGGCTCTGGCCGCGCTGCCGGCCGTGGTCGGGATGGCGGCCCCCCACCAGCACGACGGTCCGCCCAACGGGTCGCCCAACGAGGCGGGCCACCACGGAGTCGCCCAGGCCCTGGTCGTCGACCCCATCTTCTCCGGGGCGGAGACGTCCCACGTGCCGGCGGAACAGCTGGACGCGGCCAAGCGGCTCATCACCGGGACCAGGGCGGCCGTGGCCGAGAACCTGGCGGACGAGGCCGCCGTGGTTGCCGCCGGCTACCGCTCGATCGGCGACGGACGCGCCGTCGGGACTTTCGAGCACTTCGTGAACGCCGACTACCTGACCGACGGGCGGGAGCTGGATCCCGAGCACATCGAGTCGGTCGTGTTCGAGAACACCGGTGCCGGCAAGCGGTTGGCGTCGGCCATGTACATCCTGGAGTGGGGCGACACCATGGCCGACGTTCCCGAGATCGCCGGCAACCTCACAACGTGGCACGACCACCAGAACCTGTGCTGGGACGACTCCGGAACCCGTCTCGCCGGCATCCTCCTGGATGGGCGGTGCTTCCCCCGGGGCACCTTCAGGGCCACGCCGCCCATGCTCCATGTTTGGCTGGAAGACCATGAGTGCGGCCCCTTCGCCGGAATTGACGGGCACGGCGAAATCTGCGGCCGCACCCACGGGC
>JAIVIH010000265.1 GCA_020200615.1 Actinomycetota bacterium
GTTGTCGCCGGGCTGACGGTGACGTTGGGCTTGGCCCTGCCCTTGATCGGGAACGCAGCGCTGGAGAAGGCGACGATCGGAAACGGGATCAGGACGGAGCGCACGGCCCGGACGATGGAAACGGCCGTCCGCGCCGGAGGCGCGAGCCGGGCCGAAGAGGCGGCCTTGACCACCGTCGGTTTCGAGCCCCGCTTCAACGCCTCCACCTACCTGGGCGGCGCTGTCGCCCTCCTGCTGCTCCTTATGATCGGCCTTCGATCCTTCCCGGCCACGCCCGACGCGCGCCTGGTGGCGATCGCCGCGGGCGGAGTCGCCGTCCTGTACGTCCTGCGGTTCTCCCGAGGCCTCGGCTTCGTTCCCGGCTTGGTTGCGACCACACCTCTCGCTGCCATCGGCGTGGCCCGGTGCTGGGCGAACCCGCGCGCCCGCATCGTCGGGATCATCGGCCTGGCGGCCCTGCCCGTGGTGTGGGCCACCCAGTACACCGGGGGCGCCGGCCCTCAGTGGGCCGGCCGCTACATCCTTCCCAGCGGGCTCCTGCTGGCCGTGGCCGGCGTCGCCGCCCTTCCCCGGTTGCAGCGGTGGGTCGGCGCCGGCCTGGTGGCTCTGGCCGTGGCCGTCACCATCTTCGGCGTCGCGTGGTTGTCCGAACGATCCCACGGCGTGGGCCGGTCCGCCGAGGCCCTGGCCCGACGGCCGGAGCCCGTCCTCATCTCACGCCTGGCCTTCCTCGCGAGGGAGGGCGGCTGGTACGTGAACGACCGCCGGTGGCTCACGGCTGTGACCGACAACGACGTCAGCCGGGCGGCCCGGGCAGTCAAGGACGCCGGCCTGGAAGGTTTCGGCCTGGTGGAGCGGGAAGACGTGGCCGAGCCGACGACCGTCCCCGGTTTCAGGGCCACGGGGACGGACCGGTTGGAGTTCGTCGCCGGCGTCCAGCTCCGCGTCACGACCTTCGTGAGAAACCGCTAAAACGAACTCACGTTCGGCGCCCGTCGCCGGTATGCTCGCACCGGGTGTCTGACAAGCTTGTCATTCGGGGGGCGCGCGAGCACAACCTCAGGAACGTCAACCTCGTGCTGCCGCGCGAGAAGCTGATCGTCTTCACCGGCCTGTCCGGGTCGGGAAAATCCTCCCTGGCTTTCGACACGATCTATGCCGAGGGACAACGACGCTATGTGGAATCCCTCTCGGCCTACGCCCGCCAGTTCCTGGGGCAGATGGACAAGCCCGACGTCGACTTCATCGAAGGCCTCTCCCCCGCCATCTCCATCGACCAGAAGTCCGCCTCCCGCAACCCTCGGTCGACGGTGGGCACCATCACCGAGGTCTACGACTACCTCCGCCTCCTCTACGCCCGCATCGGTGTCCCCCACTGTCCGAAGTGCGGCGCCGTCGTTTCCCGCCAGACGCCCCAGCAGATCGTCGACCGGGTCCTGCAGCTGCCGGAAGGCACTCGCTTCCAGGTCCTGGCGCCCGTCGTCCGGGGTCGCAAAGGCGAGTACGAGGGACTGCTGAAGGAAGTGGCGTCCCAGGGGTACCCGCGGGCCCGCATCGACGGTGAGGTGCGTGAGCTGTCGCCGAGCCCGGCCGGCTCTGGAGGCCAGGACTCAGAGGTTCGGCTGGCCCGCTACGAGATCCACACCATCGAGGTGATCGTCGACCGGCTTGTGCAGCGGGAGGGCATCGAGCGAAGGCTGACCGACTCGCTGGAGACGGCCTTACGCCTGGCCGACGGCGTGGCCGAGATCGAACTAGTGCCGCGCGACGGCGAGGGGCCTCCGGCGGAGACCCTGACCTTCAGCCAGCACCTGGCCTGCCCCAACGACGGAACGTCATTCGACGAGCTGGCGCCCCGCAACTTCTCCTTCAACTCTCCCTACGGGGCCTGCCCCCGGTGTGATGGCCTCGGCACCCGCTACGAGGTCGACCCCGAGCTGGTCGTCCCCAACACCGACCTGACCATCGAGGAAGGGGCGGTGGCCCCATGGGCCGGGGCGCGGGGCGAGTACTTCCACCGCGTGCTGGCCGCCCTGGCCGAGTCCTACGGCTTCCGGATGACCACGCCGTGGAAGAAGCTGAAGAAGAGCGAGCAGAAGATCCTCCTGTACGGGTCGGGCACCCGTCAGGTGCACGTCCAGTACAGGAACCGGTACGGGCGCACCCGCTCCTACTTCACGCACTACGAGGGCGTCGTCCCCTACCTGCAGCGCCGGCACTCCGAGGCTGAATCCGACTACATGCGTGAGCAGATCGAGGGATACATGCGGGAAGTCCCCTGCCCGGACTGCGGCGGGGCCCGCCTCAAGCCGGCCTGCTGAACCTCGAGCTCTCCGAGCGGGACCGGATGATCGCCGAGCGGGTGGTGAAGGAGGTGAACGCCCGCATGCGGTTCCTCCTCGACGTCGGCCTCGACTACCTGACCCTGAACCGATCGGCCGCCACCCTGGCCGGAGGCGAGGCCCAGCGCATCCGCCTGGCCAGCCAGATAGGAAGCGGGCTGGTGGGGGTGCTCTACGTCCTGGACGAGCCCTCGATCGGCCTGCACCAGCGGGACAACCGCAAGCTGATCGACACCCTCGTCCGCCTTCGTGACCTCGGCAACAGCGTCATCGTGGTCGAGCACGACGAGGAGACGATTCGCGTCGCCGACCACGTGGTGGACATCGGCCCCGGCGCCGGAGAGCACGGGGGCGAGATCGTGGTGTCAGGGACTGTCGACGACCTCGTCGGCGAACCCCGGTCGATCACCGGCCAGTACCTGGCCCGGATCCGCTCGATCCCCATCCCCGCCATCCGCCGGGAGCCGGGCGAGCAGTGGCTGGTAGTGCGGGGGGCACGGGAGCACAACCTTCGGAACATCGACGCCGAGCTTCCCCTCGGGTGCCTGGTGTGCATCACCGGAGTTTCCGGCTCGGGGAAGTCCACCCTGGTGAACGACATCCTCCACCGGGCTCTCATGCAGCGGATCTACCGCTCCAAGATCGTCCCCGGCCGTCACAAGAAGATCGAGGGCGACGAGCACCTCGACAAGGTCATCGGCATCGACCAGTCGCCCATCGGCCGAACGCCCCGCTCCAACCCCGCGACCTACACGGGCGTGTTCGACCACATCCGGCGCCTGTTCACCCAGACCCACGAGGCCAAGGTCCGCGGGTACCTGCCGGGACGGTTCTCGTTCAACGTCAAGGGAGGGCGCTGCGAGGCGTGCGCCGGTGACGGGACCATCAAGATCGAGATGCACTTCCTGCCCGACGTCTACGTCCCCTGTGAGGTGTGCAAGGGGGGCCGGTACAACCGGGACACCCTCGACATCACGTGGAAGGGCAAGAACATCGCCGAGGTGCTGAACCTCTCGTGCGAGGAGGCCCTGGAGGTCTTCGCCAACCAGCCTCCGATCGCCCGGCACCTCCAGACCCTCGTGGATGTCGGCTTGGGCTACGTGCGCCTGGGCCAGCCCGCACCCACCCTCTCCGGGGGTGAGGCCCAGCGGGTGAAGCTGGCCAGCGAGCTGTCCAAGCGCTCGACGGGCCACACCATCTACATCCTCGACGAGCCCACCACCGGCCTCCATTTCGAGGACATCCGCAAGCTGCTCACGGTGCTGGCCCGCCTGGTCGACCAGGGCAACACCGTCCTCGTCATCGAGCACAACCTGGACGTGATCAAGTCAGCCGACTGGGTGCTCGACCTTGGTCCGGAAGGAGGCGACGGAGGCGGGATGATCGTGGCCGAGGGTCCCCCCGAGGTGGTGGCCAAGACCCCCGACAGCTACACCGGGCAGTTCCTGGCTCCGATCCTCGCTCGATAGGAGAGCCGATCGTCACCGCTGGCGGGTCGTTGGCCCTACGGCGCCGCGCCCAGGCGCTGATCTTCCTGGCGGCCGTCGCCCTGGCATCGTCGCGACTCCGATGTTCCTCACCTTCGGCACGATGCTCGACACTCCGGTCACTTCGCTCCCGTTTGGCAGGGCCTGCTCCTCGTGTGGGAGCGCGCTGTCGCGGAGCACCAGCCCGTACCGGCACCGCGGCATCGCTTGCCTTCTGGCTCCCCTCACCGGATGGCAGGCCCTCGTGACATCAGCCATCGTCGGCGCCTGGGCTCTGACTCGCCTCCGGCCGAGGTGGGGAGCCCGCGACGTCAACGCCGCGTTCGCTGGTGGCGCCCTGGGCGGGTTCATCGTCCTCGTGAGCTGGCTGCTCTGGGTCCTCGGGGGCACCCTTCGCCCTGTGTCGACCAGTTCCGGACCCGACCGGCCAGATGGCCCAGCACGTCGACCTTGGTCAGCTGCTCGCAAGCCAGCGATCGCACGTGACCAGCATGTTCGGCGTGGTACTGCTGCTGTGCGCCCTCAGCGGGCTGTTTCTGGCACTGCGGGACCGTCCGACACGCGGGCTTGCTGCCATCGCGCTCGCCGTAACCGTGTCCTACCGCCTCATCTTCAAGACGGGCGCCCTCAATCATCACTACTGGAACTACTGGTTCTGCTACCCCTCGCCTTCGGCCTCGGCGTCGGCGCTGACCGCCTGACGACGGTACTGCAGCGCTCGCGGCCCAGAGCCGAGCCACTCGTGGCTGGCGTGGCCGGTGCCTTGGCCGTAGCTCTGGCTGTGGGCTTCTGGTCGAGTCCTCCGGCAGCCCGATGGGCAATCGACCGAGGCCTGCCCGCCGGGCGCCTGGTCGAGCAGGTGCGGCTGAGTCCAGCCCAGGGGTGCGCGTGGTACACGGGCGCCGGTGAGCGACCCGGCGTCGAATCTGACCCTCCACACTCGCCGCCCGGCGCGTGCAGTTCGGCGCGCTGAGCTGCCGAGGCTGGCGTCGAACAACCCGGACGACTTCGTGCTCGTGGGCAGGGTTGGCTGTGCGACGGGCGAGCCGGTCACCCCTACAGCTTCGAGCTCGCGAGAACCGTGGCCGCCCGCCCGCGGCGACGGGCCGCTACTGAGGGTCGTCGGTCACAGAAAGCACTCAAAGCCACCCGGCCCGGGGTCGATACATCAGAGGTGCGACGTCTGGCTCGGCCTTTGCTCTTCGCCGGGACTGCCCTCGCGATCGTCGGCCTGAGCAAGGCTCACGCCGTCCGGAACGCCTACGACTACACGGGTTCCTTCCGGTTCGCCTGGTCGCTGGCCTACATCGCCCTCCTGGCGCTCGCCGCCTATGGGTCCGGCCTCCCCGACCTGCCCCGCACCCGCCGGTCGGCGACCTTGTCGGCCTTCGTCTCGACGTCCGTCGCCGGCCTGGGAATCTCCACCCTCCAGCTGATCGCGGGTTCGGCCCTCCTTCCCCGATTCGTGGTCCTCGGAGCTCCCGCCGTCCTGGTTCCCTTCTACGTGCTGTGCTCGACGCTCGCCCAGGACGGTCGAACCCGGGCGGGGCAGCGTGACCGCGTCGTCATCGTTGTCGGGCTCGATGAGGGCATTCACCTCGCCGACGAGCTAGAGGCCAATCCCGAGCGCCCGGCGATCCTGGCGTCGGTCCTCGCTCCTGAGCGGGCCGCTTCCACGGATGGTCATGAGCGGCCCTTGCTCGAGGCGGCCAAGGCAGCGGGGGCGACCGCCGTGGTTCTCGACCGGGCCGCTCAGGCTGAAGATTCGATCGTCGACCAGGCTGCTGCGCTCCACGAGGCCGGCGTCCGGGTGCGGACGCTCTCGCTCTTCTACGACGAGTGGCTGGGCAAGCTGCCGGTGTCCGAACTCGAGCGGGTCGCCCTCATGTTCGACATCGGCGAGCTGCACCGGGCGCGGTACGGCCGCATGAAGCGCATCCTCGACGTGATCGCCGGATTGGCCGGGCTCGTACTGCTCGTTTTGGTCACTCCCTTGGTCATCGTGGGCAACCTGGTCGCCAACCGGGGGCCCCTTCTCTACCGCCAGGACCGGGTCGGGAAGAACGGGAAGGTCTTCCAGATCCTCAAGTTCCGGAGCATGCGCGCAGGCCACGAAAACACCGAGTGGACAGCCGACCATGATCCCCGCATCACACCGTTCGGCTCGTGGCTGCGCCGCACCCACGTGGACGAGCTTCCGCAGGTGGTCAACATGCTGAGGGGCCACCTGTCCGTCGTCGGGCCCCGTCCAGAGCAGCCGAGGTACGTCGAGGACCTGGAAGGGAAGATCCCGTTCTACCGCCTCCGTCACCTCGTACGACCGGGTCTGACGGGCTGGGCCCAGGTCAAGTACCCCTACGGCGCCAACGAGCTGGATGCGATCGAGAAGCTGCAGTACGAGTTCTACTACCTGCGCCACCAGGGCCTGTCCCTCGACCTGCGCATCATTGGGCGGACGGTCCGCACCGTGATCGGAAGAGGGGGGCGATGACCGGATCGACGGTGACGATCGCCATCCCGGTCCTCAACGAGGAGGCCTACATCGAGGCGTGTCTGGACGCCGTCGCGTCGCAGACCTACCCCGCCGTGGTCGAGGTATTGGTCATCGACGGAGGATCCACCGACCGCACGAGGGAGCTGGTTCGGGAACGGGGCGGAAATGTCCGGCTCTTGGAGAATCCGCGGCGCATCCAGGCCTCCGCCCTCAATATCGCGCTGGCCGAGGCCACGGGTGAGATCTTCGTACGGGTTGACGGCCACTGCCTGATCGGACCCGATTACGTTGAGCATTGCGTCCGGGCGCTCGATGCAACGGGCGCAGCCATGGTGGGCGGGCCAATGCGGCCCCGCGCCGCAGGGTGGCTGGCGCAAGGGATCGCGGCAGCGATGACGTCGCCCTTGGGTGTCGGACCCGCACGTTTCCACGTGGGAGGTCCGTCAGGCTGGGTGGACACGGTTTACCTCGGGGCGTACCGCACCGCTCTCGCTCGAGAGGTCGCCGGGTACCGGGAGGACGTCGGTGTCAACGAGGACGCCGAATTCGCCATCCGAATGAGGCCACAGGGCGGCATCTGGTTCGAAAACGCCATCCGGTCCAGCTACACACCCCGATCCAGCCTTCCCGGCCTCGTTCGCCAGTTCTACCGCTACGGTCGTTCCCGGGCCGCTACGGTTCGGTCGCACCCCGGATCGCTCGCACCCCGCCAAGTCGCGGCGCCCGCCCTGCTCGCCGGATTGGCATCGCCGTGGCGTCGGCAGGTCCTTCTCGGGTACACGGCTGTCCTTGCGGTCGGTGCCGCCCGCCAACTGAACCGCGATCCCAGAGCATTCCCGGGGTTTCTTCTGGCACTACCCGCCATGCACCTCCCCTGGGGAGCCGGGTTTCTTCGAGGGCTCCTACCACAGCACCCGGCCTCCTAGCCGATGTATCTCGAACAGCTTCCGCCACGGCAGCGGCCGGCGCAGCACCGGCTGTCGGAGCCCCTCCGTCCAGGCGCCGCCCCAGGCTCGGAGTCCCCCCGCGGTCCTGGCCTCCCCGAACGTACGGATCCCCCAGATGGCGGCGTGCACGACTGCGATCGGCGCGGGCAGGTACCGGCGAACGATCAGAAGCCGGTTTCGGAGCCGCAGCGCCGACACGCGGGGCGCCACTGCGCGGCCTCGGCTGGACGGCCGATGCTCGACGACAATCTTTGGATCATACAGGAGGCGCCAGCCTTCTTGCATCAGGCGGTAACCCAGGTCCACCTCCTCCGTCGAGTAGAAGAGACCCTCGTCATAGCCACCCACCTCGGCCAGAGCCCGGCTCCGCGCTGCGTAGCCACACCCGACGAAGTACGTGCACGGGCGAACGGCGGCGTCGTCACGCGGGGACCTGCCACGGAAGGGATACTCAAGCGAGGCCAGAGCACCTTCTGTCCGCTGCACCCTGAACGCCACCACCGCCAGGTCTGGCTCGGCCTCGAACCTGTCCCGCAACCGCTCGGCCAGGTCGGTCAAGATCACCGCGTCGTCGTCGAGGAAGACGAGACACTCGGCGCTGGTGGCCTCCGCGAGCCGGTTTCGCCCAGCAGCAACACCGAGGTTGACTTCCGAGCGCATCCACCGGACACCTTTACTCGGCTCGAGCGGCGGGGTTGACGCCATGTCGAGAACCACTATCTCGTCGAACCCCCGCCCATCGGCCGACGCAATCGCCTCCCTCAGCTCGTGCGGCCGATCATGACCGATCAGGCACAGTGCAAGACGGACCACGCTCCCAGCATGGCGGATCCAGCGGCGTTGGACGAGTCGGTGACGGAGGCTGGTCAGCCGGCAGAAGGTGGCGCGGTCCGGCGTGTCGGTTGGGGGCTTGCCGACCAGACCCTCTCGAGCGCGACGAACTTCATGCTGGCCGTCCTGGTGGCTCGCAGCGTCGACCCGGCTTCTTTCGGTGCCTTCGCCCTGGGATACATCGTCTACGCCCTCGCCCTCGGCACGGCAAGGGCCGTGGCCGGGGAGCCGCTGGCCGTTCGATACAGCTACCGAACGAGCGACGAGATACGGACAGCCGGCGCTGCGGCCGCCGGCACAGCGCTCGCCCTCGGGGTTCTCGCCGGTGCCGCGGTGATTGCCGTCGGTCTGGCCCTCGGAGCACCGACCCGAGCCACGCTCGTCCCCGTCGGCTTGTTCCTGCCCGGGTTGTTGGTCCAGGACGCGTGGCGATCGGTCTTTCTGGCCCTTGGCCGGCCGGCTCGGGCGTTCGCCAACGACCTCGTGTGGATGGTCGTTCAGTTCGGTGGCTTGGCCGTGGTGCTCGCCCACCAACCAACCGTCGGAGCGCTGGTCACTGTGTGGGGTGCGGCAGCCGCTCTAGCCGCCTTCGTGGGCGCGGGGCAGGCGGGTTTCCGACCGTCGCTGAAGGGCACGCGGCGCTGGCTCGCTACCAACAGGGACCTCTGGCCCCGGTTCGCTACGGAGTTCTGGGCCATGAGCGGCACTTGGCAGCTGACTATCGTCGTGCTCACGGGAACCGCAGGCCTAGAGGCCGTCGGCGCCGTTCGAGGTGCCCAAACGTTCCTCGGTCCTCTCAACCTGCTGTTCCTGGCCGTTCCGCTGGTCCTGGTCCCCGAGGCCGCGCGCCTCCGCCAACGGAAACCCGAGCGGATGCTCGGCATGTGTGGTGCGGTCGGGATCACGCTCGCTGTCATCGCATCGGTCGCGACCCTGGTGGGACTGGCCGTGCCCGCATCGGTCGGCCGCCAGATCCTGGGGGAGACCTGGACGACGGCCCGGCCCGTCCTCCTGGCTACCGGGCTGTTCGTGGCCTCCACCGGCGCCAACATCGGAGCAATGCTGGGGCTTCGGGCGGCCGGCGCCGCCCGCCAGAGCCTGCGCGTCCGGCTGATCGTCTCGCCTCTCATACTGGCCGGGGGGTTCGTAGGGGGTCTAGCCGGGGGGGCGCTGGGCGCCGCGGTGGGGCTCGCCCTCGCCAACTGGATTGCCACCTTTTTCTGGTGGCGAGCCGTCTTCCGACTCACGAGAACTGACGGGGAACAAAGGTGAGGCTGCTCGCCGCAGGCGCTCGCCGCATGCGTTCTCCCCTCTTCGGGGTTCGGCATGCGCTCCGCCGGTCCTCAGCCATTGCCCAGGTCGCTCATACCGGTCGGGCGGTCGCCGGTTCGGTGTACCGCCTGCCCCTCCCAGGTCCGGTTCGGCGAGCAGGGGCCCGCCTTCGCACGGAACGCGTGTTGCGCCGTCTGCCGCTCGAGTGCCTTCTGCTGGGCGACGAGAACGGTGTCACCGCGTCTGAGTACGCGAGGCGCGTCGACGACCTCCGGCGTCCTTCCACCCCGATCGCCGCCTGGCCCCACGTGCTCCTGCTGCAGGCCTATCGAGAACTCGGGGAATCGCTCTTGGGCCCCGAAATCTTGAAAGACACCGAGTATGTCCGCAATGCCCAGGCATGCGTGGCCGCCACGGGTCATTACTTCGGGGCTCGTACGGACGACGAGATACTCGCCATTGCGAAATCCTTCCTCCAATGGGCGAGCGGCGCGGAGGCCCCGGCCCGGGGCCCCAGCGGCTCTCCTGTCGGAGCTCCGGTCCGCGTCCGCCCGATTCGCCGTTCGGACTACTTCCAGGTGGTCGATGGCCACCACCGCCTCGCCATCAGCTACATGGCGGGTCACAGGGACGCGCTCGTCGCCGTTGACCGCAAGCCGGTCTGGACGCCCCTCCAGCAGGTTCTGCGCGACATGTCATGGCTGGAAGGACGGCTCGAGCTCTACCAGCCTGTTGAGGCGCCCGAGCTCCGCCGCGACTGGGTGCTGGTCCGCCAGTGCTCCGATCGCATGGCGAAGATGTCGGACTTCCTCGCCGACCGAGACCTTCTCCCGCCCGCCACCTCTACCTACTTGGACGTCGCCTGCTGCTACGGATGGTTCCTCGCGGGCATGGGAAGGCTCGGTTTCGACGCCCGGGGCATCGAGCGGGATCCTCTGGCAAGGGTCATCGGCCGGTCCGCGTATAGCCTCGATCCGGCTCGCATCTCTGTTGGAGACTGCGTGGACCTTCTGGACGGCACGGCCCAGTACGACGTAGTGAGTTGCTTCAGCCTCCTCCACCATTTCGTTCTCGGACGGGCGTCGATATCAGCCGAGCGTCTGGCGAGCCTGCTCGACGCCGCGACGGCCAGGGTCCTGTTCCTGGACACAGGCCAGGCACACGAAGAGTGGTTCGCCTCGGAGTTGGAAGCTTGGGACGTCGACTTCATCAAGTCATGGCTGCGGGAGAACACGACGTTCCGCGAGATCGTCACCTTGGGCCCTGACTCCGATGGAGTTGGAAGGTTTTCAGGCCAGTACGGCCGCATGCTCTTCGCCTGCGTCCGCTAGCAGTCGTCCCGGCCAGCGAGGGTCCGCGCTACCTCACTGCGGCCCCGCCGCCCGTTTCCTCGACCATCTCCTTGAGCACGGCGAGGACGTGGAGGTGGGCCTCGTCCTTGGGACGGCTGGCGGCCTCCTTCATCCGGATGAGGTCGTCGAGGCTCACGACCCGGACGATCAGCCCTTCGCCGAGGTCGTAGGACGTGGCGTCCGCGTCCAGATCGCGGAACCCGCCCGTGCCCGACGGGGTGCCGAGAACGTCGACGTCGCCTGCGTCGGTGCGAAAGGTGAACGAGTCACCCGCCGCCAGAGTCCGGCCGTCCAGAATGAAGGGCAGGTCCTCGTCGACCCCTGCGACCCGCGGTGACGCACGGAGATCCTGCAGGGCGCTGGCGAGCCGGTCCATGTTCTCCGTGGTGCGCTCGTAGCAGATGTCGACATCGTTGGTGATGATTGGCGCACCGACGATCGAGCTTGCGTAGCCACCGATCAGCACGTACCGGACGCCGCGCTCGTTGAAGGTCCGCAGGGCCCGGAGCGGATCGAAAAGCATCAGGCCTCTACTGGCCGTGCGCTCCGAAGTCGTTCCAGCACCCGTCCGTAATCGGCGGCTCCTTCAGCTCGATCCGAAGGCGGCAACTCGAGCCAGTGGTGAATGAGGCTCCGGTCGACCCCGCCGCCGCGGATCGGTCCGAGCCGGAGCTCGAAACCACAGGCTTTGAGCAACCGTTCGAGCGTGTCGACCCTCGGGACTTGTTGTCCCCGCTCGATCCGGGCGATGGCCGATTGCGGTACCCCCGCCCGGCGCGACAACTCCCGTTGGGAGAGCCCGGCGGCGCGCCGGGCCTGGTTCACATACGACGCAGCTGTCATCGGGTCCATGATACCGAATCCGGTATCGGAGCCCGACTACCGCCCGGGCTACCCGCGGAGCCGTCCCCGACGCTTCTTGATGGAGCTGGCCACTTTCGCCGAGTCGCTCCACGAAGCCGCGTAGCGGCGAAGGCCGGACAGGCCGCCGATGGTGACCTCCTCGCCCACGAACGCCGCCTCTCCCAGCGCCCAACCCACCCAATCGCGGGGGTCCTCGGCGTGCTTCCAGACCGTGACTCGGTAATTGGCCATCGCCTGCCGGCGGTCTTCGGCCGTCCCCAGCAGCTCCTGGCCGACGGCGTGACCGACGTAGAGGGTGGGGACATACCGCACCACCATCCCCTGGCGCTCGGCCCACCAGAAGAGGTCGAGGTCCTCGCTGCCCGTGCCGTAAGCGTCCTCGAAGAGGGCCCCGACCGCGGCCAGCCGGCGATCGAACGCCGCCCGCCGGATGATCAGGCACGCTCCGCTTCCGGCGCTGACCCGAGCGGGTTGCTTCGGCGGATCGTCGACCTTGACCAGCCGGTGGGTCCTCGCCCGCTTGGCCACGCCCCCGGGCGTCTTCCCGCCCTCGCCCTCGCGTACCGCGGGAGCGAGCAGGTCCCAGGGCTCCTCTCCCTCGCTCCGCACCCGGCGCAGAAAGCGCTGGTGGAACGTCACCTCGGGCCGGGCCACGACCACGATGTCGCCCGAGGTCTTGGCTACGCCGGCGTTGGCTGCCTGGGCGAACCCGGCGCCTCCATCAGCGGATCCCCGCCGGCCCGCTGCACCGCTTCCAGCCCCGTTCCCACGCGGGTGGCGGCCAGATGATCCCCGAAGGTGACGGTGAGGATGGAGACGTCAGGAGGCATCAGGTGATCTCTAGCATCCGCTCCAGAGCCACCCGGGCCCAAGCTGCCGTATCGGCGTCGACGCTGATCTGGTTGACGACCTGCCCCTCAACCAGGCTCTCCAGGCACCAGGCCAGGTGAGCGGCATCGATGCGGAACATGGTCGAGCAGGGGCAGACGAGCGGATCGAGGGAGACCACGGTCCGGTCGGGATGGTCGGCGGCCAGGCGCTGGACCAGGTGGATCTCGGTGCCGATGCCGATCACCGACCCCGAAGGAGCGGCCTCGACGGCCTTGATGATGAAGTCGGTGGAGCCGACCTGATCGGCGACTTCGACGACCTGACGGGAGCATTCGGGGTGCACGACCACCAGGCCGTCGGGGTGAGCGGAGCGGAAGGCGGCGACGTGCTCGACCCGGAACCGCTGGTGGACGGAACAGTGGCCTTTCCACAGGAGGAACGTCGCCTCCTTCACGTCGGTGTCCTCCAGGCCCCCGAGGTCTTTCTTGGGATTCCACACCCGCATGTCGTCCGCCCCGAAGCCCAGCTCGAACGCCGTGTTGCGACCCAGGTGCTGGTCGGGGAAGAACAGC
>JAIVIH010000411.1 GCA_020200615.1 Actinomycetota bacterium
GCGTGGAGGTGGGCACCAACGTCTTCGCCAACCGCTGGGGGCTGCTGGCGACGCGTCTCGAGGCGTTTGGATCCACGAACTGAACACGCGTACGACCCTCAAAGGCCGCCGGAGCGCCGAAATCGGGACCAGCTGACCCAGGGTGCCCCGCGTTTTCGCCCAACGTTCAGCTTGGAGCGGTGCGTCGAACGCGGCCACGGCCACATACCGTTGCGCCTCGTCGACGAAGTAGCTGACCGAGAACCCGCACGGGAGCGGGTCAAGGAAGAGCACTGCGCCACCCACCGAGCGGGGGGCGGAGCGGGGAGGGCCTTCGGCGACCCAGGCGAACAGGTCCTCGACGACGGCCGAGCGATCTTCGTCTCTGAGGGCCTGGAAGTCCGGCTCACAGGCCGGGGTGGTCAGGACCCGCCAGGTCACGCGGGCTTGTCGAGGGCCGTGCGCATAAGGTGTTGGAGGAACGACTCCCTATCACCGAAGGTCGGGATCGTCCCCTCGGCGGCGCCTTGCCTGGTCGCCTCGACCAGGCCCGCCACGTAGTCCTCGCCCACCTCGGCGATCCACAGGTCGAGCTCATCGGGCCGATCTGCCGCTTCGCGTTGGGAGGCCACGGTCATTCAGGAAGTCCGCCGGATCCGCCGAACGCCGTGGCGTTGGTGAGGTTTCGCCCTGGTGGAACGGGAGCCGGAACACGGGCAATGACGTCGATCGAGCGGACGGCCTATCCCCGTTTCGGGCGCCAGGTGAGCGCCCGGGAGCTGGCCGGCCTGAGCCCATCGGCCGACGAGGTCGGTTCGCTGCGCCGGTGCGAGGTGAGCATCGACTGCTCACCGGCCGAGGCATTCGAGGCGTTCGATCGCAAGCTCTCCGAAACGGCCGCCGTCGAGTCATCGCGCCCTGGTGAGGTCGTCGCCCAATTCGAAGGCCATGCCGGGCCGTTCTCCAACCGGACCCGGGAGCTCGTCCGCTTCACCGACAGCGCCGTTACCTTCGAGCACATCGAAGGGCCGTTCCGGTCCTGCGCCGAGCGCTTCGTCATAGGTTCCAACGGGAGCAGTACGACCGTCGCCCATGAGGGCACCTTCACGATGCGCGGAGGACTCGCCGGATGGCTGTTGGGCATGATCGTCGTCCGGCCATTCTTCGAGCGCCTTGTCGCCGACGAGCTCGTCATGATGGCCTCTCCCGCGGTGGGGGAATCGCCGGGAACATGAGCCGTTCACGCGCTCTGTCCACGAGCCCGGTGTCGCGGGCCCGGCCACTGACTCAGAACGGGAACCGGCCCGATCGGGCCCGATCCCAGCGCAGGCGCCCGTCGAGCCCCCACACCCGCCCGGCGGGGACCAGGAGCAGGATCAGCACCGGCACGTACTCATGCGGCTGCTCGAAGAGCCAGCGGTTGGACGAGGCGTAGAGCAGGGCCAGGAACAAGTGACCGCACAGGGCGAGCCCTGCTGCTCCACGGCTGGCAAGACCGACCACGAGCAGCACCCCGATCCCGATCTCTGCCGCCGTGATGAGCCACTGCACCAGCCCGAAATTGTCGAGGAGGAAGCGCACGACGGGCTTCAGCCCCGGTACCTCTGTGCCCGGGCCGCCGTTGGCCGGGTTCTCCAGGCCCTCGAAGCGCAGGATGAACCGGGTCGCCTCCCGGTCGATGAGGTTGGCCTGGTAGGGGCCTACGGTGATCGTGGAGATGCCGAGCAGCTTCGCCAGCCCGTTGGCGAGGAGGATCACCCCTGCGAACACCCGCAGCGCCGCCAGCCCTTGGGCCATCCGGAGGGGGGCGGGGAGAACACGCTCGGTTGGATCAGCCACGGTCCATCCCTTCTCGGTTTCGTTCGTTGAGTGCCAGCGGCAGCCGCACGGTGAACCGGCAACCGCCGGCCTGATTGTGAACGCTGATATCGCCGCCGTGCGCCGCCGTGAGGCCCGATGAGCAGGCCGAGCCCGGAGCCGCGCCCGGCACGACCCGTCGTTGATCGCCGGGACCCGCCATCGAAGGCATGGGCCAAGGTTCTCGGGCGCCATGCCGCCGCATGCGTCCTGTACCGACATGACCGCCCATGACCCCCCGGTAGCGACGTGCGTCTCCACCGACACCACCCCGCCCGCCGGGGTGTGGCGGACGGCGTTGTCGAGGAGGTTCTGCAGGACGCGGCTGATCTCGGGGACCGAGACGGCGGCGACGGGCCGACGCCTGCCCACTCGGTCCCTGACGACGACCCCCTTCGGCGCGGCCAGCACCGCGGCGCCGGCCACGGCCTCCGCGACCAGCTCGTCGAGGGGAGCCGGCACCCGGCTCAGCCGGAGGGCGCCACCACGGAGGCGGCACAGCAGCAGCAGGTCATCGAACATCGCGGCCACGCGCCCTGCCTCACGTCGCATCGTCCGGAGGTAGCGGGCAACGTCGTCGGGCTCGGCGACGACCCCGTCCTCCAGCGCCTCGGCCATGGCGACGATCCGCGCCAGTGGCGAGCGCAGATCGTGGGCCGCCCATGCCACCGGGTCCGCCCGGCCCTGCTGCGGCGCCTGCCGCCAAGCTTCGTCCGCCGGGGCCGGCCGGCGATCGACGGCCGTCACACCCGGCTCCCGATCTCGACCTGCGGGGTCTGCGGACCGGCGCCGGAC
>JAIVIH010000155.1 GCA_020200615.1 Actinomycetota bacterium
GTTCAGCCGGATCACGATCGTGGTCGATGTCGAATCCGCCCCCCTCGAGCAGATCACCAAGCAGTTGTTCAAGCTCATCCACGTGGTGAAGATCACCGAGCTCCATCCCGACGACTCGGTGGAGCGGGAGCTGATGCTCTGCACGGTGCGGGCCGAAGGGGGCATGCGGGGCCAGGTGATCGAGCTGGTCCAGGTGTTCGAAGGCCGGATTGTGGACGTGGGGCACGGCGACCTCACGGTCATGCTCGCCGGGCCTCCCTCGAAGCTCGACGATTTCGAGGATCTGATGCGCTCGTACGGCATCGGCGAGTTGCAGCGGTCGGGACGCGTGGCCCTGCCCAAGCTGGATCGTCAAGCGCCCCGGTTGCGTAGCCTCGGCCGCGTCGGCTGAGCCCCGCCGGCTTCAAGCACTTTCTGGACATGAACGAGGAGAACAGCCGTGGCTAAGGCCTATTACGAGAAGGACGCCGACACCAGCCTCATCGAGAGCCGCAAGGTCGCGGTGATCGGCTATGGGTCTCAGGGCCATGCCCACGCCCGGAACCTGGCCGACTCGGGCATCGACGTCCGTGTGGGCCTGAGAGAGGGCTCCGGATCGTGGGCCAAGGCGGAGGCCGCGGGCCTGCGGGTGGTCACCATCGCCCAAGCTGCGGCCGAGGCCGACCTGATCATGCTGCTGCTGCCCGACACCGAGCAGCAGGCGGTCTACGAGGCGGAGGTCGAGGCCCAGCTGGTGGAGGGCAACGCCCTCTTCTTCGCCCACGGGTTCAACATCCGGTTCGGGCTGATCCGCCCGCCCCGAGGCGTCGACGTCGCCATGGTCGCTCCCAAGGGGCCAGGCCACCTGGTCAGGAGGGAGTTCGACTCCGGCGGGGGCGTGCCCGCCCTCATCGCTGTGTCCCAGGACGAGTCAGGGAAGGCCAAGGCCCTGGCCCTGGCCTACGCCCACGCCATCGGCGCCACCCGGGCCGGCGTGCTCGAGACGACGTTCGACGAAGAAACAGAGACCGATCTCTTCGGCGAGCAGGTCGTCCTCTGCGGCGGTGTGACGTCCCTCGTCCGGGCCGGCTGGGAGACGTTGGTGGAGGCGGGTTACCAGCCCGAGGTCACCTACTTCGAATGCCTCCACGAGCTGAAGCTCATCGTCGACCTGATGTACGAGAACGGGATATCCGGGATGCGGTTCTCGATCTCCGACACCGCCGAGTACGGGGACTACACCCGGGGCCCGCGCATCATCAACGACGAGACCCGCGCCGAGATGAAGCGAATCCTCGAAGAGATCCGGGACGGTCGATTCGCCGAGGAGTGGGTGGCCGAGAACCGGGCCGGGCGACCGCGGTTCAACCAGCTCCGCGAGGAGGCCCGGTCTCACCCCATCGAGAAGGTCGGGGCCGACCTCCGAGCCATGATGCCGTGGATCTCTGCCGGGAAGAGCCGGCCTCAGGACGTCTCCGGGGGCTGACCTCCCGTTCAGCCCGCGGCCATGCAGGTTCGGACCGCTTCCTTCAGGGCGTCGCGGCTGGCGTCAGGGTTCTCCGCTCGGGCTTTCTCCGCGCAGGCTCGCAGCTTGGCTCGTCGGGCCTGCTGCTCCGGGGTCAGGGGGCGCACGACGCCCGCCTCCTCCAGGCACGGTCGGGCGGTGGCCCGGACCGCCTTGCGGTTCCCGTCGGGATTGGCCTGGCGGGCCTCGGCCAGACAGGCCTGGGCCTTCTCCCGCTTCTCCTGCTGCTCCGGAGTCAGCTCTCGGGGCGTGATGCCCCGCGCTTCCAGGCAGGCTCGCACATCCGCCTTGAGGGCCTCCTTGTCGGCCTCAGGCTTGGCCTGGCGGGCTTCCTGCACGCACGATCGCCGTGCCTCTCGCCTCTCCCGGCGATCGGGTTCGCTCTGGGCCCAGGCCACCCCCGCTCCGCCTGCTCCGAAGACGCCGAGAATGACGATGGCGATGATCCGCTTCATGAGTGGGTCGGGCTCCTCTTCGTGTCGGTTGCCCATACCTTCGTCCCCGGGAGTGAGCGGGTCCTGATCCCCGTGTTAGGGAAGTGTGAAGGTGCGGGCGGCCTAAGTCAGGGCTCCGACGACGTAATCGACGGCCTGGGTCAGGATGCTCACGTCGTCGGGGTCGATGGCCGGGTACAGGGCGATTCGCAGCTGGTTCCGACCCAGCCCGCGGTACGACTCGATGTCGACGATACCGTTGGCCCGCAGCAGGCCCGTCACCGTCTTGGCGTCGACCGCGTCATCGAGGTCGACAGTGGCCACGACGTGGCTCCGCTGGCTCCGGTCGGCGACGAAGGGACGGGCGTAGGGCGACTTCTCGGCCCACCCGTACACGGTGGCCGCCGAGGCGTCGCACCGGCTGGTGGCCCACTCCAGGCCGCCGTGCTCGAGCATCCAGTCGAGCTGGTGGGCGAAGAGGAAGAGGGTGGCTAGGCCCGGCGTGTTGTAGGTCTGGTCCAGCCGGGACTGCTCCAGAGCCGTGGGCAGGCTGAGAAACGGGGGCGACCACCGACCGCCGGCGGCGAGTCGCTCCACCCGCTCGAGCGCGGCAGGAGAACAGAACGCGGCCCACAGGCCTCCGTCGGCGGCGAAGCACTTCTGGGGGGGTCAACGCGTACAGGTCGACACCTTCGGCCGGCCGCGGCTGGGGGTGGGTGCCATGGTCCGAGGAGATCACGTCCGGATCGTCCAGATGGGGGGCGGCCCGCACCGTCTTGGCGAACGACGAGGAGAACTGGCCGAAGACGAGGTGCTGGCTGCGCCGTTCGACCAGCCAGAAGGTGGCGATGTCCCAGAAGCACGCGGCGCCGCCGTTGCCCAGGACCACCTCGTAACCGTCGGGCAGGGCAAAGAGCTCACCGAGTCCGGCCCGTAGGCGGCGAATCACGGAACGCACACCTTCTTGGCGGTGGCTCGTCCCCAGGTAGGTGGGCGCGGCCGCGGCCAGGGCGACCACCGCCTCCTGGCGGACCTTCGAGGGGCCGCTGCCGAAGCGCCCGTCGGAGGGCCGGAGGTCGTGCGGAAGTCGGATGTCGGTCAATTGGATGATCGGAACGTCTCCTTGGTGTGCAACGATCGGTTGATGACGCCTACTCAGTCTGCCCGAGCCCGAGTCTCCCGCCGCGTGGCTGCCATCGAGGAGTCAGCCACACTGGCCGTCGATGCCAAGGCCAAGGCCCTCAAGGCCGCGGGGGAGGACGTCATCGGCTTCGGGGCCGGTGAGCCCGACTTTCCCACGCCGGATCACGTGGTGGCGGCCGCCGCCGAGGCGTGTGCCGACCCCCGCAACCATCGCTACACGGCCACCTCCGGCCTTCCCGAGCTCCGGGAGGCGATCGCAGCCAAGACTGCTCGTGACTCCGGCTACCAGGTCTCTGCGGCCCAGGTGCTGGTAACCAACGGGGCCAAGCAGGCGGTCTACAATGCCTGTGCCGCCCTCCTGGATCCCGGTGACGAGGTGCTGCTCCCTGCGCCCTACTGGGTGACGTACCCCGAGGCCATCCGCCTGGCCGGCGGCCGGCCGGTCAGCGTGTGGACGGACGAGGTCACCGGCTTCCGAGCGTCGATCGCAGCCCTGGAGGAGGCGTCCACCGAGCACACCAAGGCGCTCCTCTTCGTATCGCCCTCCAACCCCACGGGCGCCGTCTACCCCGCCGAGGAGGTCGAGGCCATCGGCCGCTGGGCCGCCGACCGGGGCATATGGGTCATCACCGACGAGATCTACGAGCACCTGGTCTACGGCGCGGCGGAGTTCACGTCGATGCCGGCCCTCGTCCCCGAGCTGGCCGAGCGGTCCATCGTCATCAACGGCGTGGCCAAGACCTTCGCCATGACCGGGTGGCGAGTGGGATGGATGATCGGTCCCCGGGACGTCATCTCCGCTGCGACCAACCTGCAGTCACATGCCACGTCGAACGTGGGCAACGTATCGCAGCAGGCCGCCCTGGCTGCGGTCAGCGGCGACATGGGATGCATCAAGACGATGCGAGACGCCTTCGACCGTCGCCGCCTCCGGATGCACTCCTTGCTGTCGGCCATCCCCAACATCACCTGCCAGGAGCCAGAAGGCGCGTTCTACGCCTTCCCCAACCTCACTGGCGTCCTGGGCCAGGAGATCGGCGGCCGCCGCCCGGCCACCGGGATCGAGCTGGCCGAGGTCGTCCTGGAGCGGGCCAAGGTGGCCATCGTGCCCGGTGAAGCCTTCGGCGCGCCCGGCTACGCCCGGCTCTCATACGCCCTCGGCGACGAGCAACTGGAGGAAGGGCTGGGTCGCTTGACCCGGCTCCTGAGCGGGGAACTGCACTAGCGGGTGGCCTGAGGGCCGCTTGTCCGCGACGATGGGCCCCATGGCCCGGATCCTTGTAAGCGAAGAGCTGGCCGATCGCGGGCTGATCCGCATGCGGGACGCCGGCCATACCGTCGACGTCCAGCTCGGACTGACCCCTGAGGCGCTGGTCGACACCATCCCCGGAGCTCACGC
>JAIVIH010000412.1 GCA_020200615.1 Actinomycetota bacterium
GCGATGACCCGCCAGCCGGCCACCGTGCCCGCCTCGATGATCCCGCCTGACCGGCGGCCGAGGGATTCAGAGCGACCACTTGACGGGGCGGTCAGGCTCGTAGGAGCAGAACGTCCCGGTGCGGATGGCGGTGCGGAGATGGCGGCCGAGGCCCGGCTGCGCCCGTTCGATGCGATCGAGGCTGATCCGGATACGGGTGCCGATCACCCGCCGGGCACGGTCCAGCGAGTCGCCCATCTCCCCCTCGACCAGAGCGGTCAGCAGCCCGTCGCGCTCGGCCCGGGCCAGGGCGGCGCGCACGGCATTGCCCAGGCGCTCGGCCTCGACCAGCTCACCGGCCAAGTCCGTCAGCCGGGCCTCGTACTCGGCCCTCGTCCGCGCGTCCAGGATGTCGTCGGCGCCCGCGCCGCCGGGCCCCCCGGCCGGACCGCCGGCGACGTTGTCGACCCCGGACCCGGGCGGTCCCCTGAGCCCCGTACCGGGCCCGGCCAGGAGCTCGGTCACGTGGATCGAGTGGCGCGGCGCAGCCAGCAGCCGGGCGATGTCCTTCAGGCCCTGGGCATCCCGCAGACGGACGACGTCGGACTCGGGCCCCACGATCCAACCGTCGCCCTGGCGGCGGAAGAGGATGGGCCCGTCGCCCGGCCGGGGGCTGCTCGGGCCCAGGCCGTCCTCGGAGCGGGCCAGCACCGCTTGGGTCTCCGCCGCCAGCGCATCCACGCCCAACTGCCGGTAGATGGCAGCCGCCGCGTCCAAGAGATCGACGGCCCGCTCCCAGTCACCCTCCTGGCCACGGGTTCGGAGCAGGGAGGCCAGGTGCCGGTGGGTATGAGCGAGCAGGAGCGGGGCCCCGATCCCGCTGTGGGCCGCGGCCGCCTCCTCGAAGTGGGTGACGGCCGTATCGCGGCGTCCCTGGGCCTGCGCCAGCCGCCCCAAGGCGAGCGAGGCGGCACCGTAGAACGCGGAGCCGCCCTCCTCCACGGCGAAGTCCCGTGCGTGGGGGAGGAGGCGGCGGTAGAGGAGGTCGATCTCCTCGTGGGCGTTCAGCTGGGCCGCCAGGTCCGCCAGCTGGAACAAGGCCCCGAGGCGACCCGTCGCCGGAACCGGCTCACGCGGCAGGAGCCGCGACAGCTCTTGGCGGGCCTGGCCGTCGCGGCCCATCTCCCCGATGACGGCGGCGAGGAGGGCGTGGGCGCCGGCCGGCGCCGACGGGTGCTGATCGAACAGGCCCCGGAGCACGATCTCGGCCTCAGCCGGGCGCTGCTGCTCGCGGCGAAGTGCCACCAGGAGCAGGGTGGCCAGGACCGCAGCCCTCGGCTCACCCGCCCGATCGCCCAGCTCCACCGCCTGGGCCAAGTGCCGCTCGCACGTTGGGAAGCGGCCCTCCATGAGGGCCCGCGTGCCCCGCCACAGCATGGCCCGCCAGCCGTCGGGACCATCGACGTCGATGGTGTCGATGGCGGCGTCAGCCTCAACCACGTCGCCCCACTCGAGGAGGGCGACCACGCGATCGGCAGACGTCAGATCAGCCACCGGCCGGAGTCTATGGACGCCCGGTCTCCCGATTCGCGTCTCGATGATGACCGAGTGCCAATTCCCGACCAGATCGGTAAACATTCGGTTCCGACGGTTGACCGCAACCCCAGAGGAGCCGCTTCCGATGCCTGTCATCCCCGATCTCGGTGGGCGACAATGGCACCTTCGCCGAGAGCTTCGACCAGGGTGATCTGCCCATTCCGCCGGCCAAGCACGTCGCCATCGGCGCCTGCATGGACGCCCGGCTCCACCCCGAGAAGTTCCTGGGCCTGGACATCGGGGACGCCCACTGCATCCGCAACGCCGGCGGGCGGGCGAGTGACGACGCCATCCGGTCGTTGATCATCTCGAGCCACCTGCTGGGCAACAAGGAGTTCGCCGTCATCCACCACACGGACTGCGGGATGCTCACCTTCACCAACGACACCATGGTCGAGAAGCTGGGAGAAGAGGCCGGCGCCATCGACTTCCTGACCTTCTCCGACAACGAGGCCAGCGTCAGGGAGGACGTCGACCGCATCCGCCAGCACCCCCTGATCCCCGACGACATCCCCGTGTCGGGCTACATCTACGACGTGACGTCGGGGCGCCTAGAGGAAGTGGTCAGCGCCGGCAGCTAGGCGAGGGGGTCCTCTCTACCCGGCGCGCGCCCCAGGCTCGTCGTGGGTGTTCCGACCCGCCCGGCTGGGCGGTCGGGCCAGGCGGGCCAGCTCCTGGTTCAGGTCGGTCATCCGCTTCCGGTTCAGGGTGTAGTAGACGAAACTGCCCTCCCTCCAGCGGGAGACCAGGTCGGCCTTCAGAAGAACGGCCAGGTGGTGGCTCGCCAGCGAGGGGGCCATACCGATGGCCCGGGCCAGCGAGCCCGCGCTCCGCGGACCGCCCTGTAGCTCGCTGAGGACGAGCAAGCGGTGAGATTCGGCCAGAACCGCCAATTGCGCGGCCAGGCGCTGGGCCTCGACGGGCTCCACGGCGAAGTCCCGTGCGTGGGGGAGGAGGCGGCGGTAGAGGAGGTCGATCTCCTCGTGGGCGTTCAGCTGGGCCGCCAGGTCCGCCAGCTGGAACAAG
>JAIVIH010000156.1 GCA_020200615.1 Actinomycetota bacterium
CCCCACAGTGGCGTTGGCCAGCTTGTCGAGGTCGACGTTCTCGTGCTTGACCTTGTCCAGGTAGTACTGGGCGATGTCCTTGCGACCCTCGGCGGAGGGATTCCCGACGTGGATCTTGCGGTCGAACCGTCCCGGGCGCAGCAGGGCGGGGTCGAGGACCGAGGCCCGGTTGGTGGCCCCGATGATGAGGATGTTGTAGACGGGGATCCTCGGCTTGCGCTTCAGGGCCCGGCGGATGTGCCGGAAACGGCGGCTCGGAAGCACCAGCCCGTCCATCTGGGTCAGGAGCTCGTTGACCAGCATGGAGTTCATCCCGCCGCCCCCCATACCGCCCATGATGAACGGGTTGCCGTGCCACGAGTCGCGGATGGCCTTGGGGACGAAGGGGTCTTCGAGGGGTGATCGGCGGCTGCTGACCTCACCCCGCGACCCGGCCACAGCGTCCAGCTCGTCGATGAAGATCACCGCCCCGTCGTAGTCCTTGGACAGGCGGCGGGCCTTCTTGAACATGCCCTTGATCTTCATGTTCCCGATGCCCATGAACATGCTGGTGAACGCGGTGCCGTTGGAGTAGAGGAAGGGCACGTTGGTCTGGCCGGCGATGGCCTTGCCCAGCAGCGTCTTCCCGGTTCCCGGGGGTCCCTCGAACAGGATCCCGTGGGGCGGGTAGCCGCCCATCTTGCGGAACTCCTTGAAGCCCTCGAAGAGCTTCACGACCTCCTTGGTGGTGTCCACGATGGCGGGCTGGCCCCGGACGTCGTCGAAGCTAACGTCGTACTCGCCGGGGTAGATCGTGTAGCTCTGGCCCCGGGAGAGGTACCAGAACATCCCGACGAACTGGATGATGATGATGACGAAGTAGAACAACAGCATCATCAGCATCGGGACGACGGAGCGCAGGAACTCGGGGAAGAGGGCGCCGATCTGGGTCAGAGCGCTCCACGGGCCCTCGCGCACCTTGACCTGCACCAACTGGCCGGTGACCCCGTCGCGGAAGATGCGCTCGTAGCCCATGAGCCACGAGTACGCGACGAAGACCGTGAGCAGGGCCCCGACGACCATGAGGAAGATGCGGGCGCCCCGGGGGATACGAATCTTGCGCGTCACTCGGCCTCCCGGGGAAGGTTGGGTTTGCACCAGTATCGCGGGGATCTGGGGCAGTTGTCGCCACCGGCGATCTGTTCACATCATCGACATGCTGACCGGCAGTCTGAAACGGAGGTTGAGCGGGTGCAGACGACCGTGGTGCAGGTGGGTACGGGAAGTTCGCAGGTGACCGACCTGACCGACGAGGTCGCCCGCTTCTGTCGTGACCAGGGCGACGGGCTCGTCCACGTCTTCGCCCCTCACGCCACCGCGGGCCTGGCCTTGATGGAGACGGGCTCGGGCTCGGAGGCCGACCTGGCGTCGACGCTCGATCGGCTTCTCCCGCGAGACGATCGGTACCGGCACCGCCACGGCTCCCCCGGTCATGGGGCCGACCACCTGTTGCCGGCCCTGGTTAGCCCTTCGCTGACGGTGCCGGTGGAGGGCGGCCGTCTGCTGCTCGGCACCTGGCAGAGCATCGTGCTCGTCGACCTGAACGAGGACAACGCCCGGCGTCAGGTGCGGCTGTCGTTCATCCCGGGTTGAGGTCGAGTAGATCGAGCACCCCGCGAAGGTCGGGGACCCGGTGGGCGCCCGCGGGCAGCGGTGGGGGGTGACCCTGCGCGCTGGGCTCGCCCGGCCGCCAGACATGAACGGGGCGGAGCCCGGCGGCGAGCGGGCCTTGCACGTCGGGGCCCCAGGTATCGCCGACGAACAGGAGGTTCTGAGGCTCGGGGGGGCCGTGTGGGCACCCGTTGGAAGCGGCCCGGCACAGCTCGAGGGTGTGCTCGTAGATCCGGGGATGGGGCTTGCGGGCCCCGGCCTGGGCCGAGGTCACGGCCAGGTCCACGTGCTGTTCGAGGCCCGACTGGGCCAGGGCCCGGTCGAGGTCCCAGTCCCAGTTGGAGCAGACGACCACCATCACCCCGCGCCGCCGCAGCTCGGCGAGTACTTCCGGGACCTCCTCATAGGCCTCCACGGTGAAGGCCTTGAGGGCGGCGTACATCTCGGCCGCCACCTCGTCGAGGTCGTGCGGTTCGGCGCCACACTCGCCCAACAGCCTGCCGATCCGATCGAGCTCCCAAGCCACGTACCGCTCGCGATCGGCTGACGCCTCGAGGTGCTCGACTCCGTCGGCCACGTCCGACTGCCAGCGCTCGTGAGCCTCGGGGTCAAGCACGAGGCCACGCCGTCCCAGCAGCTCTTCGAGGGTGGGCCCCCAGGAGACGGCCCTCGCCAGCGTGCCGTAGAAGTCGAACAGGACGGCTGTGATCATGCGCTCAGTCGGACGCGCGCACTCGGTCAGGCGAAGCCGGCTTCGTGTGGCTGGTATGGCGCAGCTCGGCGGGGGGGCTGAGCAAGCCGAACACGGCGGCCAGGACGGCCCAGTAGGCGGCCCATCCGCCCAGGCTGGCCAGGCGGAAGCTCCACACCACGCTGGCCGGGACGGCGTCCGGGCTGGGTCCTCCGGGCAGAGCGATCAGGGCGAACAGGATCAGAGCCAGCACGGTGA
>JAIVIH010000413.1 GCA_020200615.1 Actinomycetota bacterium
GGTCTGGGAGGTCGACAGCGAGACGCTGCTGGCCCAGCTCAGGCTCGACGGGTCCGTGTTCGCCTGTGGATGCGGCCCGGAGGGAACGGTAGCGGTGGGCACCGGCCTCGGGCTCTACCTCCTGAAGCTCAGTCTTTAGGTAACTGTTCAGGTTTGATGACCAACTGAGCAGTTGCCGAAAGAAAATTCGTCGTTGTAAGCAGGAGTCGCGCGGCGTGGTCGCGAACTTCTGTACATGGCAGACGACGCGCCCTCGGTCGAGGAGTACGAGCGGCGCATCGCCGAGCTCGAGGCCCTGGTCGCGAAGCAGACGGAGCTGATCGAGGCCCAGCAGCAGGCGATCAGGCAGCTCGAGACGCCGATGGCGGAGCTGCGGCGTCAGCTGGGCCAGAACGCCGGGAACTCGGGCAAGCCGCCGTCACGGGATCCCGCCGCCGAGCGCAAGCGCCAGCCCGAGGAGCGCCAGCGCCGGGCGCAGGCCAAGGGCGGGGGCACCAAGCGCCGACGGGGCAAGCAGCGGGGCACGAAGGGCAAGGGGCTGGAGATGTCGGCGACGCCCGACGAGGTCGTCGATCACCGGCCCGATCGTTGCAGGGGCTGCGGCGGCGAACTCGGCGAGGTAGCCCCCAGCGAGTTCGCCGCCCGCCAGATCGTCGAGCTGCCCGAGGTGACGCCGGTGGTCACCAAGCACCGGGCGCACGCCTGCCGCTGCCGCTGCGGGCACGTGACCCGGGCCTCGTTCCCCGACGACGTGCGGGTGCCCGTCAGCTACGGGCCGCTGGTGCGCGTCGTCGTGGCCTACCTGCTCGGCCGCCAGCACCTGCCCACCCGGCGCGTGGCCGAGACGTGGAGGACCTGTTCGGGCTGACGGTCTCGACCGGTGTCGTCGACTCGGTCTACAGCGAGGCGTCACGGCGGCTGGGGCGTTCCTGGCCGCCCTGGTGGCGTTGCTGCGCACGCTGCCGGTGCTGCACGCCGATGAGACGACCGACCGCGTCGGGACGGCGACCGTATGGCTGCACGTGGTCTCCACCGGCCGCTACACGCTCATCCACGCCTCGGCCACCAGGGCCAGCGAGGCTATCGACGAGGCCGGGGGGCTGCCCGGCTACCGAGGGGTGATCGTCCACGACCGCCTGGCGATGTACTGGAAGCTGAAGGCCAAGCACGGCCTGTATGGTGCGCACCTGCTTCGCGACCTGGCCGACGTCGCCGGAATCGCCACCCAGACGTCGTGGGCGAGCGGCCTTGCCGCGCTGCTGGTGGAGATCAGCGCCGCCTGCGATGACGCCGGCCAGCGCGGCCTGCGACAGCTCGCCCCCGGTCGCCAGCGAGCCTTCGCCGCCCGCTACGACGCCCTCGTCGCCGACGCCATTGCCGCCAACCCCCAACCCTCCGGGCGGTCGAAAGCGCAACGAGCTGCAGCGCCGATCGCACAACCTGGCGACTGCGTTCGCCACGCATCGCCGCCACGTCCTGCGCTACATGTACGACCTCCGTGTCGGCTTCACCAACAACCAGGCCGAACGGACCTGCGCCCTACCAAGCTCCACCGCAAGATCTCCGGGTGGATCCGGAGCCAGCACGGCGCCGAGCACTTCGCCGCCCTACATAGCGACCTGTCGACGACCAGGAAGAACGGCGTACCCGCCATCGACGTGCTCACCCGGTTGTTCAACGGAAACCCGTGGATGCCGCCTCACGAAACCTGAACACTTACGCCCTTAGCGGCGGCGTGGACGACGTCGACGCCGAACAACCGCTCCGACTCGTAGCCCAGCATCCAGAGCATCTCCTCGAGTGATTCCTCCTCGGCGGAGCCGATCGGTGCGGCCCTGCGCCGGGCGAGTAGCTCGTGGCAGCGGTCCTCGAACTGTCGTCGATCATGCACCCCGAGCGTGTGATCCAACGTCTCGATCATCTGCGCCCGCTCGGACTGCGGCATGGCGGCTATCCACCGGGCAACCCGACCGTCGTAGGCGGCGAAGAAGGTGACCACCTCCCTGGCGGTGCGCCGTGGCGCGATGTCCACTCCCGAGGTCCTCCTCACCGGTGCCACGGTTGCCATCCCCCTTCTCCCCATGAGGGGACCGGACGAGCCGGTCCGAGCTGGCGCTGATGGATTCTCGGAATGCGGGGTCGAAAGCTTGAGCCGGAGACCCCGAACGCGATGGAATATGAATTTGTAGTCGCGATTCCTAGCGCACCCGCACGGACGAGCTGCGGAATGCCCGACCGACCGGGCCCGTCCGGCACGGAGTCTAGGTCAGCTCTTGTTGGGGGCCAGCGCCTGGGGGGAGTCTGGCGCTCGCGAGGCCGGGCGGACGATCCGGCCGGCGGCCTGGTCGACCAGGCGGGCCACCTCGGCCCCGTCGATCGTCTCCTTCTCCAGCAGGGCGCGGGCCACGAGGTCGAGGCCACCCCGCAGCTCGCCCAGGACCTGGCGGGCCCGGTCCTCCTGACCGCGCAGGATGTGCTCGACCTCCTCGTCGACCACGCGCGCCGTGTCGTCGCTGTAGTCGCGGCTGTGCATGAGGTCCTCGCCGAGGAACACCATGCCCTGGGAGCCCCAGGCCATGGGCCCCACGCGGTCGCTCA
>JAIVIH010000414.1 GCA_020200615.1 Actinomycetota bacterium
CTGCTCCAGTGCCGGATCCGCAGCGGGGGTGGCGGTGACCGGCTGGGGATTCGGGACCGGATTGGCAATCGGTTGGACAGCGGGGGCGAGAACCGTGAACATCGGAACTGCGATCTTGCTGAAGGTTCCGTTGCTCGAGACCCGGATGGGATACTTCCCGGGGCCCATGCCGGCAGGGATCGTGACCTCGGCTCGGAACCGCCCTGCCGACGGCCTTCCGGCCGAGTCGGAAGGCACGCTGCTTCTGCCAAGCGGAACGTTGCCGGTGGCGGTTTCCAAGAACACTTCGATCGTGCCGGGGGTCCAGCCCTCGCCCTCGACGAACACCGGTTGACCAGCCGCGCCCGACTCGGAGCTCAGGCTCAGCGTTTCGGCTCCGGCAGTGCAGGCCCAGGCGAAGCTGGCCGCCATCAGGACCGCGATTAGGCCCGTGGCCGCGGCTACTCCCCCCACCCTGGGTGCCGTACCGATCCGCCTCACGCAAGAGCCTCCTCGTCCCATCGTGCTCCTTCGGACCTCGAGGCGCAATGCTGGGGCAGAATCGACGGATGACCGGCGACCACGGATGGCCGGTCCGCGTGCCGGCCAGGGTCAACCGGCTCCTGCTCATGGCCATCGCTCCGCTGGTCCTGGCCACCGTCGCCGGCCTGATCGTGCTGTGGCCGGACCGCGATCTTCCCGCCCGGCCGTCGAACCTGGGTGCCCCCGTCGACCTGGAGACAGGGACCGTTACCAAGGTGACCCTGGCCCCCTGCGGAGGCGGGGGTGGGAATCGCCCGACGAGTGAGTGCGTGGCCGCCGACGTGCGGGTCACCAGCGGACCGGACAAGGGAACGACGACCGTGCTCGACCTCAGCGTGGGGGCCGGAAATCCCACCCTGGAGGAGGGGGACCGCATCGTCGTCGGGCGTTCCACCGATCGGCGGGCCGGGACGATCTACTACTTCTCCGACTTCCAGCGCCGGACACCGCTCCTGCTCCTGGGTGTGCTGTTCGCGGTGGTGGTGATCGCCGTGGGCCGCGTCCGGGGCCTCACTTCGCTCGTAGGGCTGGCCATCACCTTCGTGGTGCTCGTGAAGTTCGTGCTCCCGGCCATCTTGGAAGGGCGCAGCCCGCTGGCGGTGGCCACCGTCGGCGCAGCCGCGGCCATGATCGTCATCCTCTACCTGTCCCACGGTTTCAATGCCCAGACGAGCACGGCCCTCCTGGGCACCCTGGCCAGTCTGGCCATCATCGGGGTGCTGGCTACGTTCTTCGTGGACTTGGCCCAGATCGTCAACCTCGGCACCGAGGAGGCGACGTTCCTGCAGGTCAGCGCGTCGCAGGTCAACCTTCAGGGGTTGCTCCTGGGCGGGGTCATCATCGGCTCTCTCGGCGTCCTCAACGACGTCACCGTCACCCAGGCATCGGCGGTGTGGACCCTGCGGGCGGCCAACCCGGCGTGGTCGGGTGTGACGCTCTACCGCGGGGCCATGCGGATCGGGCGCGACCACATCGCCTCCGTCGTCGACACCCTGGTGCTGGCCTACGCCGGCGCGTCTCTCCCCCTGCTCCTTCTGTTCACCCTGGCCAGCCGGCCCGTGGGCGACGTCCTCACAGGCTCCCTGGTGGCTGAGGAGATCGTCAGGGCCCTCGTGGGGAGCATCGGCCTGGTGGCCTCCGTGCCCCTCACCACGGGCCTGGCCGTGCTGGTGGCGAGCCGGGCGGAGGCGTCGCCGCGGGCCGGCGAGGTACTCCCGCCGGCGTAGCGGAGCGACCGTCACTACCCCGTCCGGGGCAGGGCAGAAGCCGTCGAGGGTCGGACGACGGGACACGGAGGGCCGGCGCACACTCGGTCCATGACGAAAGCCACAGGAATGAACGACCCGGGGGTGATCGAGACCCGCGGCCTGACCAAGCGGTACGGCGGGCGGACGGTGGTCGACTCCCTCGACATCTCCGTACCCACCGGTGTGATCGCCGGATTCGTGGGCCCCAACGGCGCGGGCAAGACCACGACCCTGCGCATGCTGCTCGGGCTGGTCCGTCCGACCGACGGGCAGGGCCACGTCCTGGGCGTTCCCCTCACCGAGCCGTCTGGCTACCTGGCCCGGGTCGGCGCCCTGATCGAGAGCCCCGCCTTCTACCCGGGCCTGTCGGGTGAACGGAACCTGGCCGTGCAGACCACCCTCAGCGGGATCGAACCGGGCCGGATTCCCGTGGTCCTGGACCGGGTGGGTCTCGCCCACCGTGGCGCCGACCCCTACCGGACGTACTCCCTGGGCATGAAGCAGCGACTGGGCATCGCCGCCGCTCTGCTGGGCGAGCCCTCGCTGCTCATCCTGGACGAGCCGACCAACGGCCTGGACCCGGCTGGGATAAGGGAGATGCGCGAGCTGTTGCGATCGCTCGCCAGTTACGGGCGGACGATCTTCGTCTCCTCCCACCTGCTGGCCGAGGTGGAGCAGGTGTGCGACTGGCTGGTGGTGATCGAAGCCGGCGCCCTCCGACGGCGGCCGCACGACTGCCGCCGTCGTGGATGCGTCGGCGGTCACGAACGTGAGGACGGTGGCCAGCAGGGCGAAGCCGAGCATGGCCCCGCCGGCGCCGAAC
>JAIVIH010000415.1 GCA_020200615.1 Actinomycetota bacterium
ACATCAGGCCCCCGGCCTGGCGCTGGTCGGCCAGCAGGGTCGGTCCCCAGGTTCGGCCCAGCCGGCCGTAGGTCTCGTAGAGGGGCTCTCCTGCTGAGGAGATGGCCAGGGCCAGGAACGTGTTCTGGGGCATGGCCAAGGCCAGGTACAGGAGGCGCAGGGGATACGACAGGGCCCGCTCGCCCAGCACAGGACGCCAGAACAGCAGGCCGGCGCCCAGGAAAAGGGCATGCTCGCCGGCGTGAACGGGAGGGGACTTGAGGGCCAGGTCGAACAGCGGCGAGAAGTGGACGGCCCACCCCATGGCCGCAAAGAGGACCCAGGCCACCAGGGGGTGGCCGGCCAGGCGGCCCAGGCGGGTTTCGCCCAGACCGAGGATCTCGGCCGCCGTGGGGTCCGGGAGGGATGCCAGCAAGGTGGGCAGGGGCCGGGCCGCGACCAGCAGGGGCGCGGCCACGAGGACCAGGAGGAGGTGCTGGACCATGTGGACGGACAGCAGGGCGTCGGCGTACGTCCCCACCGGGGACATGAGAGCCACGACGACGATCCCCAGGCCCGACGCGAACAGCAACGCCCGCCGGTCGGAGCCGGTCGTCGACGCCGACCGGTAGCCGTGCCCGTAGGCGATGGCGACGACCCCCACGACGGCCAGCGCCACGGGCTCGAGATGCCACTGAGCGAGAACGCCGGGCCATTCGGGAGCCGGGGGAGGGGTCACCGGCCGCCTCTCGACTCGAAGGCGTGTGAGGCGGCTGTATAGAGTCCGCCGCGATGGCCATGACCGAGGCGAGCCCGGCTACCGAGCCCGTTCCGACGCCACGCGAGGAAGAGCCGGTTCCGACCCCGTCCCTGGGCGGCGGCGCCGCGGGGAACGACCACAAGGCGGTGGGGACCGGCTTCCTGGTCCTGGCCCTGGTCTTTCTCCTGGCCGGAGGCGTGCTGGCCCTGCTCCTCCGGGCCCAGCTGACCACCCCTGACGCCGATCTCTTCAACCCCCGGCAGTACCGGCAGCTCTTCACCTACCACGGCTCCATCCTGGTCTTCCTCTTTCTCCTACCGGCATGGATCGGGCTGGCCACCGCCATCGTGCCTCTCCAGATCGGCGCCTCGCGCCTCGCCTTTCCCCGGCTCCAGACCCTCGCCCTGTGGCTGGCCGTGGTCGGTGGCGGCCTGATGGTGGCGTCCCCGTTCGTGCAGGGTGGCCGGCGGGTGGTGAGCGGGTGGTCCCTGAGCGCCCCTCTTCCCGAGGGCCGCGCCTTCCGCGGCGACGGGGTCGAGTACCTCCTCCTCGGTCTGGTCATCGTCCTCGGGGCCGCCATCCTGGCCGCGGCCAACCTCATCACCACCATCGTGAAGTTGCGGACCGAGGGGATGACGCTGGGCCGGGTGCCCCTGTTCAGCTGGTCCGTCCTGGTCTCGGGGTCCGTCCTGCTGCTGGCCCTGCCCGTCCTCTTGGGCGGGTTCCTCATGCTCTTCGTCGACCACCACTACGGCGGACGGCTCTTCAACGGGCTGACGTCCGCCCGCGGTGGGAACCGACTCGCCTGGCCGCGGCTCTTCTGGTTCGGGGCCTACCCGATGCTGTGGGCGCTTGTCCTGCCCGCCCTGGGCCTGGTCTCGGAGATCGTGCCCGTGTTCGCCCGGAGGCGGATCGCCGACCGGCGCCGGGCCATGGCCGCCCTGACCGCCGTGGGGATCCTCGCCTTCGCCGGGTGGGGGAGCGAGGTCCGCAACCTGAAGGACGCCCGCCCGCTGTTCGTGCTCGGCGCCCTCGTCGTGCTGGCCCCCGTGGCCAGCCTGTTCCTCAACTGGCTGCTCACGCTGCGCAAGGCGGCCAAGGAGCGACGCCCGGAGGACTTTCGGGGCGACATCACCGCCAACCCCATGCTCCTCGTCCTCGGCCTGCTCCTACTGGGCCGTCGGCCAGCAGCATCTCCTGTACTTCGCCCCCGCGACCCTGGGGATCGTGGCCGCCGTGCACTACTGGGCGCCCAAGCTCTGGGGCCGGCACCTGTCGAACCCCCTCGGAAAGCTGGAGCTCCTGGCCCTGGTGGGTGGGGCCCACCTCAGCTTCATCCCAGCCCTGGTCCTCGGCCTCCAGGACATGCTGATCCACACCGACACCTACTCGGCGCGGGACGACTGGCAGCTGGCCAACGTGGCCATGACCGCGGGCTCGGTCGTGCTCGTGGGCGGGGTCCTCCTCTTCGCCCTGAACTTCCTGGTGAGCGTCGTCCTGCGGCGGGGCCGGCAGGCGGAGGACGACCCCTGGGGAGGCCACACCCTGGAGTGGTCGACCACTTCGCCGCCTCCGCCCCACAACTTCGACCGCCTTCCCGAGGTGCGGTCGGAAACGCCGGTGCTGGACCTCCGGGAAACGACGGCGGTGGCCTGATGGCGATGGTCTCGACCGTGCCGCCCCCTCCCCCGGAGGCTCAGCTTCCGAAGGGCACCAACCTGCTGGGCGCAATGCTGATCCTGGTGGCGGACGCCATGGTGCTGGTGGCCCTGCTGGCCATCTGGTTCACCATCAAGGGCGGGTCGCCCGCCTGGCCGCCCCGCGACGTCTCCGTCGGCACCTACCTACCCTCGACCGTCACCATCACCGCCGTCATGAGCGCCTTCTCGATGCAGTGGGCGGTGTCCTCCATCCGCCGCAACGACCAGCGCAGCGGCACCATCGCCCTCGTCCTCACCGTCTTTTTCGGCCTGGCCATGGCCAACGCCCAGTGGTACACGCTGTTCAAGGCCGAGTTCGGGGTGGACAGCCACGCCTACGGCACCCTCTACCACCTGCTCATCGGCTACCACCTAGTCCACGTGGTGCTGGCCGTCGGGGCGCTCGTGCTGGTGGGCGCCCGGGCCCTCGCCGGCCACTACGGGCGTCAGGGTTACGACCCCATGCGGGCCACCGCCGCCCTCTGGCATTACGGGGTCGTCTCCTGGTTCGTCATCATGACCGCCATGTTCCTCTTCAGCGCCCATGCCTGAGTCGCCGTGCTGACGCAGCCGGCCAAGGTCTTCCTGCCCCTCACCGTGGTGGGGGTGGTGGCGGCCGTGGCCTACAGCGGGATGACGGGGGACCACACGGGCATCGCCCTCCTGTTCGGCCTGGCCCTCGTCGCCTTCGGCGCCGCCGTCGCGGTGACGGTCCACCGGGACAACCAGGTGGCACCGGTCCCGGCGGAGGACGCCGGCCCCCCGGAGCTCCGCCCTGCTCCCGCGGTTCGACTTCCCGGAGGCCCGGGCTGGCCCGCCCTGGCCGGCGTGGCCGCCGCCCTGTTCGCCCTCTCGTTCGTCATCGCCGGAGGCCTGGCCGTGGCCGGAGCGGTGCTGGCCCTGGTGGCGGCCGTCGGCTGGCTGGCCAGCGCATCCTCCGACCGCACGGGCCGGACGCCCAACCTGATGCCGATCGGCATCCCCGTCGTCGGGCTCTTCGCCATCGCCAGCCTGATGTTCCTCATGTCGAGGATCCTTCTGGCCGTCCCCGAACGGGCGTCCACCTTCATCGCCCTGATCGTGGCGTCCGTCATCCTCGGCCTGGCCAGCTTCGTGGCCCTCAAGCCCAACATCTCGAGCCGGGCGGTCATGACCGGGCTGGTCATCGCCGGCCTCCTGATGACTTCCGGAGGCATCCTCGCCGCCGTCGCCGGTCAGCGCGACATCGAGGTCCACGGTGGTGAGCACGGTGAGACGGCGGTGAGCATCGAAGCCGAGGACATCAAGTTCAACCTGACCGAGATCGACCTCCACGCCGACCAGCCGTCGGTCATCGAGTTCGACAACAAGGAGGCCCAGCCCCACAACGTGGCCATCTACCCCACCGAGGAAGCCGCCGACGTGATCTTCCAGGGCGACGTGGTGGTGGGGCCCATCACCACCGAGTACCGCTTCACGGCTCCGCCGGCGGGCACGTACTTCTTCCGGTGTGACATCCATCCCGCCATGAAGGGCTCGGTGAAGGTCGCGTGACGGTGCCGAGGCTGCGTCGTGGGCTCCTGACCAGCGCCCCCCTCCTCCTTCTGGCCGGCTGCGCCAAGAACGCGCCCCAGGACACTCTCGACCCAGAGGGCCCCATCGCCCGCCAGATCGACAACCTGCAGACGCCCGTCTTCTGGGTGGCCGGTGTGGTATTCGTGCTGGTGCAGGGCCTGGCCGTCTATTCGGTGATCAAGTACCGCCATCGCGACAGTTCCCCGGAACCGGTCCAGATCCACGGGAACACCCGCCTCGAAATCACGTGGACGCTGATTCCGGCCCTCATCCTCCTGATCATCGCCGTCCCGACCATCCGCACCATCTTCG
>JAIVIH010000157.1 GCA_020200615.1 Actinomycetota bacterium
GTTCCGTCGAGCGCTTCGGTGTCCGGCGTGCAAGGCCACTGGACCCCGCCGGCGGCGTCGATCCGGGCCCAGGTGATCCCGCTGTAGTCACAGAGCCTCCCGGCGGACACGCGCGCCCATTCGGAGAAGGCATCCTCGGGGGTCTTCCATCCCGGGTACAGCTCGCCCCGGGCACCGATGGCATCGGCCATGGCCAGAAAGATGTCGAAGTCGGACCTGGCCTGCCCGGGAGGTTCCACGGCCTTGGTCACCCTGGACACCCTCCGTTCGGAGTTGGTGAAGGTGCCGTCCTTCTCGCCCCAGATGGCGGCCGGGAGGACGACATGGGCCAGGGCCGTCGTCGGAGTCTCGAAGCCGTCCTGCACGACGAGCAGGTCGAGCTTCGCCAGAGCCGCCTCCAGGCGGCCCCGGTTGGGAAAGGACACCGGAGGGTTGGTGGCGATGATCCACAGGCCCTTGATGGTGCCGTCCAGCACCCCGTCGATGATGTCGGGATACGCCCGTCCCCGTTCCGTCGGGATGCGGCCGGCGCTCACCCCCCAGAGTTCGGCCAGCTCGGCCCGATCGGACTCGCTCTCGTACTTGCGGTACCCGGGAAGCGATGCCGTTCCTCCCGCTTCCCTCGTGCCCATGGCGTTGCACTGACCGGTGATCGAAAAGGGGGCGGCGCCGTCACGGCCGATGTTGCCGGTCACGAGGCACAGGGTGTTGAGCAGGGTGACAGTCTCCGTGCCCTGCACCGAGTGGTTGACTCCCATGGTCCAACCCACGAAACCCCGCTCGGCGCGCCCGAAGGCGATGGTGGCCCGCCGGATCAGCTCGGCGTCGATCCCGCACTCGGCGGAGACGCGTTCGAGGTCGTAGGAAGCCACGTGGGCGGCCAGCTCCTCGAAGCCCTCGGTGTGGGCGTCCACGTACTTCCGGTCGATGAGGCCCTCGTCGATGAGGAGCTTCAACATGCCGTTGAGCAGGGTGATGTCCGTCCTCGGCCGGACCGGGAGATGTATGTCGGCGACCATCGCCGTCTTGGTCACCCGGGGATCGACCACGATCACTGTGGCCTCGGAGTTGTTGAGCACCCTGGGCGCCAGCAGGGGATGGTTGTCGGCGATGTTGGCTCCCACCAGCAGGATGCAGTCGGCCGTCTCCAGGTCGGCGTAGGACCCGGGAGGGCCGTCGCTGCCGAACGTCCGCTTGTAGCCGGATACGGCGCTGGACATGCAGAGCGTGGTGTTGCCGTCGTAGTGGCGGACGCCGAAACCCAGCCGCAGAAGCTTGCCCAGGGCGTAGAACTCCTCGGTGACGAGCTGGCCGGTCGAGAGGACGGCGACGGCGTCGGGCCCGTGCTCCCGGAGGAGCCGTCCGAATCCGACCGCCGTGGCCCCGATGGCCTCGTCCCAGCTGGCCGGTTCCTGCTCGCCGCCCGGAGTTCGGCGCACCCGGGGAGCGAGCAGGCGTCCATCGGCGGCGATGATGTGGTGCTCGGCCAGCCCCTTGGGGCACAGGCGCCCCTGGTTCACGGGATGGTCGGCGTCGCCCATGACGCTCACCGCCTTGTTGTCCCGGACGCCGAGGAACATGCCGCAGCCCACCGAGCAGTATCCGCAGGTCGTGCGCACCCAGCGGTCCGGCCGGCGCGACGCGTTCATCATCCCCGCCCGGTCGTCGGCCTCGTAGTTGGACTCGCCGGCGCGGTGGGCGAGGCCGAGAAGCTTGGACACCCGCGCCGCCTCCGCCCGGTCGGTCATCGCCTTCCGAAGAAGCTGCCCGCCACTCGATAGGGGACCACCGTCACGTAGAACAGGTAGCGCCCCGCCAGCTCCCCGAGGGCGAGCACGGCCAAGGCGACGACAAGCCGTCCTCCGGCCGCGTTTCCGGCTACGGGGGCGGTTGCCGCGGACACCAACAGAACGATACCGATGAGCGGCGCCAGCAGCCGGGCCGAGAACAGGGTCCCGAAGGTGCCCAGCAGGAGTTCAGCCGTGCCCTGGTGCTGCGGGTCGGTCCGGCGCCGGACAGCCGCCAGCAAATGAGCCTGCACCGCCAGCTGCATCAGGGCTCCCGTGCCCGAGACGGCGAGGAGCGCCACGATCCAGCCGGGTTGCAGGCGCGACCGGTCGAGGCTCAGCAGGGCCAGTAGCGGTCCCGTCGACGCCGCCGTGGCGAAGAAGGCCACAACCGTGCGGCGCGAGTTCCACACCGGCCGGGCGGGGACGAGGTACAGCCGGGCGCTGGCGTACACCCCGGCGGCGCCGAGAGCGGCCGCCGCTAGCCCGAGGGCGCCACCCCGCAGGTTGCGGCCGCCCGCCTCGCCGAGCCAGGAGGCGGCGTACCCGAAGGAGAGCAGGGAGAAGGCGGAGAACAGCGCCACTTCCCGGCTGAGCCAGGACGTCCTGAGGTTGCGCAGCGCCTTCAGGGCCCGCCCCGGCTGTCCCAGGTGGAGCAGGGAGGCGGTGAGGGCCACGGCCCCGGCCACGAACGCGCCCAGGGCGGCGCCGGCGAGGCCTCCACGCCCGGCCCCCCCGATCTGGAGGAGCACGGTGCTGGCCACCGCGCCCATCGACAGCTGGGTGAGGAGGGTGAGCACGTCCCGCCAGGCGACGACGTCCACCTTCTCGATGCCGATGGCCGAGGTCGGGCACGCCAGCACGCACGCCGGGCTTTCGCCTTGCTCCAGACGGGGACGGCACATGTCGCACTTGGAGACGATCTTGCGGGCCTTGTTGAAGACGGGGACCTCGTAGGGGCAGTTCCACATGCAGTACTGGCAGCCGACGCACTCGTCGGCGTGGTGGGAGACGATTCCGTTGTCCAGCTTGACGTAGGCGTTGGTGGGGCAACCCGACAGGCACGTGGGATCCACACAGTGGTTGCAGGCCATCGACAGGCTGAATCGCTTGGTGTCGGGGAACGCCCCGCCCTCCAGCTCTCCCACCCGCCGCCACGCCTCGTCGACGGGGGTGTCGTTCTGCTCGGCGCAGGCCACCTCGCACGAGTGGCATCCCACGCACGAGTCCATGGCGAACGTGAACCGGTACTGCTCTCCCGGTTCCAAGGGCAGCAGGTCGGGCCCGCGCTCGGAGATCCCCGGCGTCGGGCGTCGGGGCGTGAAGAGGACGGGGACCGACTCGACCTCCGGGGCCAGCGCGGTCCCCGCAGGGGAAAGCACGGTCAAGGGTGAGCCACCTGGACCCAACCGTCGACCACCCGCACCGCGTACGTGGGAATGGAAACCGATGGGTCGTCGAGGCACTCGCCCGTCTGGAGGTCGAAGCTCTGCTTGTAGACGGGCGAAGCGACCTTGAGGCTGTCGCCCTTGGAGCCGACGATGCCTCGCGAGAGGACGAAGGCTTTGCTGAACGGGTCGTAGTTGGACAGGGCGAACAGCTCGTCGTCGGCGCCGCGGAAGATGGCCACCTGACGGCCGCCGACCATGGCGCAAACGCCCCGGCACGGGATGATCAGCGCCAGCGGGCAGACATCCACCCAGGTGGTCGTGTTGGCATCGATCACAGTCATCAGCGTTCAACTCCCATGGGAGCCGCTAGTAGGGCGGGGTCGGGCTTTTCGTGCAGATAGGCCGGGCGGGGCTGTCCCCGCTCGCTGATGAACAC
>JAIVIH010000416.1 GCA_020200615.1 Actinomycetota bacterium
GCCGCGGCGATGGTCGGAAACCGGCGCCCGAAGTCCTCCAGCACCGTCGCATCGAGCCACAGGTGGTCGACGCCCCGCTCCAGCATGCGGGCGGTCATGGCCCGAGCCACCACGTCCCGGGGCGCAAGCTCGTCGACGAACCGCTCACCGTCGCTGTCCCGCAGCAGGGCACCGTGACCTCGCAAGGCCTCGGACAGCAGGGGCCGGGGCATGGCCGGGTGGTGCAGGGCGGTCGGATGGAACTGCACGAACTCGAGGTCGGCCACGGCCACGCCCGCCCGGAGGGCCATGGCCACGCCGTCGCCGGTGGCCTCGACCGGGTTGGTCGTCACCGCGTACACCTGGCCCGCCCCTCCGGTGGCGACGAGGGTGTGGGTGGCCCGCACCTCCTGGCGCACGCGCGACGGGTCCAGGGCGGAAACCCCCCGGCACCGGCCGTCCGTCACCAACAGGTCGACGGCGAACCACCCCTCCATCACCGAGGCGGCGGTGGCCTTCACCGCGTCGACGAGGGCCCGCTCGATCTCCACCCCCGTGGCCGCACCGCCGGCGTGGACGACGCGCGCCACCGAGTGGCCGCCCTCGCGAGCCAGAGCCAACCGCCCGCTGGCGTCGCGGTCGAAGATGGCGCCCATGGCGATGAGCTCGTGCACCCGGGCCGGCCCTTCGTCCACTAGGACTCGGACGGCGTCGGCGTCGCACAGCCCCGCCCCGGCGGCCAGGGTGTCGGCCAGATGGAGGTCGGTGGAGTCGGGATCGCCGCCCAGGACGGCGGCCACGCCGCCTTGGGCCCAGCGGGTGGTGGCCTGGGACAGGCGCCCCTTGGTCAGCACCCCGACTCGCAGGCCGGGCTCGGCTGCTGCCGCCCGCACCGCGGCCGAGAGCCCGGCGACACCGCTTCCCAGGACGAGGAGGTCGAGCTCGCCCGTCACCACCCGACCGTCCCTCCCGCCCGCTCCCGGAGCCGATTGGACGCGTCCACCAGCACGATCCGGGGCGAGAAACCCTCCAGTTCGGCGTCGTCGTAGTCGGCGTAAGTCTGGACGATCACGCAATGGCCCGGGTGAGGGGGTCGGCGACTTCGACGCAGTCGGGCCTGATCAGGGGCGACGCCGCCAGGATGTCCCCCATGGCCGCCCGGAGCCGGTCGGCTTCAAACCCGGACCCCCCGGTTGTCGATCAGGCGAGTCGTCCCGACGGTCGCGGCCACGAGCAGCCGCGCCTGCCCTTCGACCCGGGCCAGAGGCTCCAGGGTGAGGGGGTCGGCGACTTCGGCGTAGTCGGGCCTGATCGGGGGCGACGCCGCCAGGATGTCCCCCATGGCCGCCCGGAGCCGGTCGGCCGACCGCTCGCCGGCGGACACCTCCCCGGCTGCCGTTTCCAAAGCCTGGTAAAGCGCCGTGGCCGCGCCCCGCTCGGCGGGCGAGAGGTAGGCGTTGCGGCTGGAGCGGGCCAGGCCGTCGGGCTCCCGCACGGTCGGGCATCCGACGATGTCTACCGGAAGCGAGAGATCGGCGGCCAAGCGCCGCACGACGAGGAGCTGCTGGTAGTCCTTCTCGCCGAAGTAGGCGCGGCACGTCCCGGCGATGGCGAACAGCTTGGCCACCACGGTGGCGACGCCCCGGAAGTGGCCCGGGCGGGAGGCCGCCTCCAGCCCCTCGCCCACGCCGGCCACGTGCACTGCCGTCGCCATGGGGGCGGGGTACATCTCCTCCACGGGAGGAGCGAACACCAGGTCGGCACCGGCGGCGGTGGCCACGTCGAGGTCGGCGTCCAGGTCGCGGGGGTAGAGGGCGAAGTCCTCGGCGGGGCCGAACTGGAGCGGGTTGACGAAGATGCTGACTATCGTGCGCTCGCACTCCGCCGCTGAGCGGCGGATCAGCGAGGCGTGGCCCTCGTGAAGGGCGCCCATGGTGGGGACGAACCCGATTGACCGTCCGTCGGCACGGGCGGTGTCCAACTCCTTGCGCACCTCGGCGATGCGGTCGAGGACCCGCACGGTGCTCCCTTCGACGTTCCGGCCCCGGCTGGGTGCCGTTCGTGACTACAGAGTACCGAGGCGGCGCACTTGACCCTCCGCCGATTCCTTCCACCCGGGCGGGACCAGCTCCGGGGCCAGGTCGGCCAGGGGCGCGAGCACGAACCGTCGCTCGTGCATTCGGGGATGAGGCAGGGTCAGGTCGGGCTCGTCCACCGTCACCCCCTCGACCCACAGCAGATCGACGTCGAGGGTGCGGGGGCCATGGTGCTCGTCCCGCACCCGGCCAGCGTGGGTTTCGAGCCGCTGGGCGACGGCCAGCAGCTGGCGGGGGGACTGGTCGGTGGCCAGCTCGACGACCAGGTTCAGGTAGGGCGGCTGCCCCGGAGGCCCGCCCACGGGCTCGGTCTCGTAGACAGGGGACACGGCCACCACGTCGGGGAGGGCGGCCACAGCCTGGCGGAGGGTATCCTCGCGATCGCCCAGGTTGGCGCCCAGGCCGACGAAGGCCCGCTTGAGCCCTCGCTGCCGCCGGGTGATGCGGACGGCGGCGCTGCCCAGGCCCGAGACCGGCGGCCGCAGCTTGCGGACCGTCACCGAGACCCCCCGGATGCGCCCGTCGGTCCCCAGCACCGCCTCCGCCACGCGCTCGGCCATGCGCTCCAGGAGCTGCCAGCGCTCCTCGGTCACGATCCGGACCGCGTTCTCGGCCACCGCCCCGTAGTCGATGGTGTCGCTCAGGTCGTCGCTGCTCCCCGCGGGGTGCAGGTCGGCCTCGACGTCCAGCTCGATCTCGAAGGGCTGGGCTCCGTCCTGCTCCCCCGGGAGGGCACCGTGGTATCCGAGGGCCCGCAGCCCCCGCAGCTCTATGCGGTCGCTCAACCGGTCGCGGGGCCGGCGGCGAGCTCCCGGGCCAGAGCCACCAGCTCGCGTCCGCCGGGGCCCATCTGCCGCTGGTTGATGCGCTCGATGACGGAAATGGCCTGGGCCGGCGACTTCACCATCCCCGACCACACCAGATAACCGGCCACGACCCCCTGGAGCCGGTCGCTCAGCTCCTCCTGGTGGATCAGGACCTTCTCCCCCGCGGCCAGCCACCCGCGGAGGCGGACGAAGAGGTCGTCGACGATGGGGCGGGCCTCGTCGTGGGGGCCGAAGGGCACGTGCTCCCACTTCACGCCCAGCTCGTCGTAGGCGTGGAGGTTGTGGGGGGACGGGAGGAGCGACACCACCCGGCTGAAACCCTGCTCGCGGAGCCAGATGATCTCCTCCTGGCGGCGCACCCGGCGGTGGGTGCGGGCGTACCCGCCGGGCCGTTCGCTGACCGCCAGCCGGTCCTTGATGATCCAGGCGAAGTTGCGGGGGACGATGCCCTGGGCCCACTTGCTCTTCATGCCGGGGCCTCTACGAGCAGGCAGGCGCCCTGGACCGTAGGCCGCACGTCGTGCACCCGGACCATGCCTGCACCCTGAGCC
>JAIVIH010000158.1 GCA_020200615.1 Actinomycetota bacterium
GAGAACTACGTGCCGACGGTCCAGGAGGAGAGGTACTCGGCCTGCTCGGGGGTGAGCGTGTCGATCTGGATCCCCATGGTGTCGAGCTTGACCCGGGCGATCTCCTGGTCGATATCCCGGGGGACGTCGTACACCCGCGGCTCGAGCTTGCCGCGCTGGCTCAGCACCCACTCGGCGCAGAGGGCCTGGTTGGCGAAGCTCATGTCCATGACGGCCGCCGGGTGACCTTCGGCCGCGCCCAGGTTGACCAGCCGGCCCTCGGCCAGCACGAGGATGCGGTGCTCGCCGCTGGCGCCCCCGACCACGAACTCCTCCACGAAGGGCCGCACCTCGCGGCGCCTGCCTTCCGCCATCTCACTCAGCTTGGCCAGGTCGATCTCGACGTCGAAGTGGCCGGAGTTGCACACGATGGCCCCGTCCTTCATGGCCCCGAAGTGCTCTCCCCGGAGCACGTCACGGTCGCCCGTCACGGTGATGAAGATGTCGCCCTCGCGGGCGGCGTCGATCATGGGCTCGACCCGGAAGCCGTCCATGACGGCCTCGAGAGCCCGCAGCGGGTCGACCTCGCACACCACGACCTGGCTGCCCATGCCGCGGGCTCGGCTGGCCACGCCCTTGCCGCAGTACCCGTACCCGGCCACGACCAGGACCTTGCCCGCCAGCAGGACGTTGGTGGCCCGGATGACCCCGTCCAGGGTGGACTGCCCGGTGCCGTAGCGGTTGTCGAACATGTGCTTGGTGTCCGCGTCGTTCACGGCCACGATGGGAAAGCGCAGCGCCCCGTCCTTCTCCATGGCCCGCAGGCGGATCACGCCGGTGGTGGTCTCCTCGGTGCCGGCGATCACCTCGGGCACCTGGTCCTTGCGCTCCTGGTGGAGGCGGGAGACGAGGTCACAGCCGTCGTCCATGGTGAGGTGGGGGTAGCAGTCGAGGACGGCGTCCATGTGGCGGAAATAGGTCTCGGTGTCCTCGCCCTTGATGGCGAACACCTCCATGCCCTCTTCGAGGGCGAGGGCGGCGGCCACGTCGTCCTGGGTCGACAGGGGGTTCGAGGCGCAGGCCACCACCTTGGCCCCGCCCGCTTCGAGGGTGCGGAGCAGGTTGGCCGTCTCCGTGGTGATGTGGAGGCAGGCGGCGATGGTGATCCCGTCGAGGGGCCGCTCCTTGGCGAACCGCTCGCGAATGCTGGCCAGCACGGGCATGTGAGTGTCCGCCCAGGCGATCCGCTGGCGGCCCAGCTCGGCAAGGGTCGGGTCGGCGATGTCGTAGCTCATGTGGGTTCGGCTCCTTGGGCACGGGCGTCGGCGAGGGCGCCCTTGATGTCGTCGAGCACGGGGACGGGACCGGGATCGATCCCCTCCTGCAGTGCGAGGTATATGGACGTGAAATCTCCGATGAGTATGAGGTCGAGGAGCTGGGCCAGCTCGCCCTCCCCTTCGGCCTGCACCTCTTCGGGACCGGCCACCACCTCGTCGATCAACTCGTTGACCAGGCGGAAGCGCTCGGACAGCTGGGGGTGCTCGAAGTCGTGGCGGAGGTTGACGACGGTGAACGCCTGACGGGTGAGATCACCGTGCTGGCCCCAGCCCACGACCTCGTTGTGGCACAGCTCGGGCAGGGTGTTCCAGAAGGCGGGCACCTTGGCGTTCTCGTTGAACTGGGTCTTCCACCGGTGGGCAGCCACACCTCCGAGCCCGCCCCCGCCGTAGACGAGGGGCAGGGTGCGCCCGATCCGGCGGGCCAGCAGCTCGGCCTCGTTGCCCGGCTTCACCAGCCGGTCGCGGCGCGAGATCAGCTGTTCGACGGCGAGGTTGATCCAGTGGCCGGCGCCCGGGAACAGCCCGATCTCCTCCAGGACGACGAGAGGGGGGATGGCCAGGGAGCCCAGGGCCACCCTGGCCTGGGGGATGTCGCCGCCGATCTCCACCAAGGGGGCGTCCCAGGACCGGGCCAGGTGCCCGAGCTCCCCGCCCTGGGTGACGATGACCACCCGGCCGCCCTGCAGGGCGGCTTCGGTGACGGCCTCCACCGTCTCCTCGACGTCGCCCGAGAAGGACAGGGCGAAGACCAGCGAGCCCTCGCCGACGAAGGCGGGCACGTTGTAGCTGCGGAAGATGAGGACGGGAACGGGCATGTAGGGGCCGGCGGCCGAGACGAGGATCTCTCCGGCCACACCCGACTCCCCCATCCCCAGGACGACGACGTTCTCGATCTCCTCCCTGTCCGGAAGGTTGTCGAGGCCGCGGGCCCGATTGGCGGAGTCGACGATCTGCTCGGGAACGCGGGCGCTGGCCGCCAGCATGCCCTCGCTGTCGAGCGCGGGACCGCTCCCTTCCACGCCGGATCCGATGCTCAAGAGGCGAACGTGGGCCTGATGCCCTCGGCCTCCGCCTTGGCCACCAGCCGGGCGTGCTCGTCGTCGGACACGGTCTCGGCCTCGTCGATCAGCATGATGGGAATGTCGTCCCGGATGGCGTACCGGCGCTTGAGGCGGGGGTTGTACAGGGCGTCCTCACCGGCGAAGTACAGG
>JAIVIH010000417.1 GCA_020200615.1 Actinomycetota bacterium
GGCCAGCGCCGCCCCCGCCCAGGAGGCGCTCAACGTGGCCTTCGCCCAGGCCACCCCCAACGTCGCCTTCCTGGGCCGCAAGCCGGCGTCCTCGCCGTCCTCGCCCTCCTCCGCCGCCGCCAACTAGCCGGCCACCGGGAGATGGATCTGCGGCGGGGAGTGCTCCGCCGCCGCCCACCGTCAGGGGCCGGCCTCAGCGCCGCGCCGTTCGCGGACGACCTTATCCGGGCCTGCGGCGAGGCCCTGGCCGTGCTGGGCGAGCCGGGGGACACGAGCCTGCGCCTGCCCATCACCGTCCCCTTCGACGACTCCGGCCGGGTGGTCCTCAGCTCGACCCCTCCCCAACCCGACGCACCCCGCGTTCCGGCCGAGATGGAGATCGCCCGCCTCGACTCCGGCTTCCGGATGGCCCTGGCCCGCCGGGACGGCCAGCCGCTGCTGATCCCCGGCGTGGTCGAGTTCGGCGCGCTGGACGAGCCTCCCGCCCCGCTTATCGTGCTCGGGTTCGTGGTGACGGCCCGGGGCATGGAGGTGACCGGTTTCGGCCCGGGCCACCGCTTCGTGCCCGTCCGGCTGGACGAGACCACGGCCCGCGCCCTCGCCACCGCTCTTCTCATAACCATTGGAGTGAAACTGGCCAAGGCGCGGTAAACTGTGGATAAGCAGTTCTTCTCGGGGGAGGGATTAGGAAGCCAGCCCGAGGGCCCCGCCTTCCAGCGGGGCCCTTCGTCTTCCTGAGACGTTTCCGTAGGCCCGACACCATGGCACCATGAGGGGACCGTTTCCCCCTCGTTCGCGGAGAGCCCATGGCTGCTGACAGAAGCGTCCCCATGGCGGTGCTGGTACCGCCCCGTCGCTCCCGGTTCGGCCGGCTGGTGGCCACCGCCCTCGTCGTGCTGGCCGTTCTCATGGTCGGCGGTGGCAGGCTCGGCGACCTCCTCCCGTCCCTGCCAAACCCCTTCGGCACCAAGACCGTCGATCGCAGTCAGCCCGCCCTCCTCCAGTCCCTGGAGGACCTGAGCCGCTACCAGGCTGCCACCGGGAACTTTCAGGTGATCGTGGACACCGAGAAGGACGCCCGCTTCATGCCCTCGGTCCTCCGCGGCGAGCGCACGCTGTTCGTGGCCGCGGGATCGGTCGACGCCACCGTCGACTTCTCCGCCCTGGACGAGCGCTCGATCGCCGTCTCCGAGGACCGCCGCTCGGTCACCGTCAGCCTGCCCGCCCCCACCCTCTCCGAACCCCGGATCGATCCCGAGAACAGCCGGGTGGTCGACCGGGAGCGGGGCCTCCTCGACCGACTGGGCTCGGTCTTCTCCGACAGCCCCACCAGCGACCAGCCCCTCTACCGGGCCGCCGACCAGAAGATGCGGGCCGCCGCCGGGGAGAGCGATCTGCGGGCCCGGGCCGAGAAGAACACCCGGACGATGCTCGAAGGGATGCTCCGGCCCCTGGGCTACACCTCGGTGACCGTCACCTTCGCCCCCAGCCCCCTCTGATCAGACGGGCGGCGCCTTCGGCAGCCCCTGCTCCATCTCGAGCACCGGGGTGAACAGGTCGCCGTCGCGCCCCACGCGATCGAGGACCGCTCCCGCCTCGAACGACAGCTGGGCGGGATCGCCGGCGTCCAGGACCCGGGCCACCTCGTCCCACGTGACCGGGCTGGAGACGGTCGGTCGGGGCCGGGCCCGCAGCGAATAGACGCACACCGTGGTCTTGGAGTCGTCGTTCTGGCTCCAGTCGATCAGGATCTTGCCGTGGCGGAGCTCCTTCTTCATGGAGGACACCACCAGCTCGGGATGGCGCTCCTCCAGGAGGCGAGCCAGGGCGTGGGCGAAGGGCTTGGTGTCGTTATAGGTGACGGACGTGTTGAGGGGGGCGTACAGCTGGAGGCCCTTGGAGCCCGACGTCTTGGGGAACGAGGCCAGCCCGAGGCCGTCGAGCACTTCCTTCAGCAGGAACCCGACCCGGGCACACTCCACGATCGTCGCCGGCGGCCCGGGGTCGAGGTCGAACACGAGCATGGAGGGCTGTTGCACGTCGGTCGCCCACGAGAGCTGGGTGTGCAGCTCCAGCGAGGCCAGGTTGGCCACCCAGACGAGGGTGGGAAGGTCGTTGGCCAGGCAGTAGTTGACGTCCGCCTTGCTCCGCGCGCTCCACACCGGCACCGTCGCCACCCAGGGCGGGCGGTGCTTGGGGCAGTTCTTCTCGTAGAAGAACTGCTGGTCGACCCCGTTGGGGTACCGCTTCAGGGTGAGGGGCCGTTGGCGCAGGTGGGGCAGCAGCACCGGGGCGATGCGGGTGTAGTAGTCGATCACCTGCCCCTTGGTGAACCCGGCCTCCGGATAGAGGACCTTGTCCATGTTGGACAGCTTGAGCTGACGCCCCTCGACCGTGACCTCGAGGGCGTTGGCCGGTGCAGCACTCATTTGTCGGGCTCGTCCCCGCCGCCCTTCTTGACCGCAGCCAGGCTCGCCTCCAGGGCGGCCATGAGGTCGACGACCTTGGCCGGCTCCTCGCTCTGCTCCTC
>JAIVIH010000159.1 GCA_020200615.1 Actinomycetota bacterium
CGAGCGGCTTCGCCGGAACGAGGCCGTCTACGGTCCCGTCGCGGTCGTCCTGAACGCTGCCTGGTCGGCCCGAGTGAGCGCCGAGGCATCTCTGTCGGGAGTTGGGTTGACCAACAGGCTCCAGGCCATCGAGAGCCTGGCGATGCAGGGTCTGAACCGGGGTGCCGGTCGTGACTGATCTGGTACGCCGCACTCGTGTCGATGTTCTGCGACACAACCTGCTGAAGATCTCCCAGCTCAAGCAGACCATCGAGCAACCAGAGAAGACCAACAAGGTCCTCGCCGCTCTCAACCTGCATCTCCAGCAACTGGATGAAGTCCGGAGGGCTATATTGACTGCGATCTCCAAGGCGCCGGGTATCGGGCTGGACGACGTCACAAGGGACCTGCTGAAAACCCTTACCGATGCCGCCGCTGATCTGGGCCACGTGCTGCCGGAAGTGGAGAGCTGCCTGACCACGGCCACCGGCCTCCTCCGCACCCAACTGCACGCAGTCAAGGACAGCCAGGACGTCAGCCAGAACATCATCGATCTGGCCGGGGCGAAGTTCAACGCCGTGAACGTCAGCAACTACGCCACGCAGCAGAAGGCGTGCGCCAGTGTGTTCGCAGACTACGTCGACGTCTTGCGCGGCATCGCCCTGCGAGACGTCGGCAGTCGTGACCAGAGCGGCATCGCCGACCTATTCACCATCGCCGAGGCCCTCCCTCGCTTCTGGGGTCGGGTGGCGGGCTGGCGCTGGCAATCGGTCGCCGTGCCCTCGAGCGCCGACGGTCACGGTGACGGCGGAGCCAACGTGTTGCGGATGGGTTTTCCGGAATGGACGGTGTGGGCCCTTCCCCTGGTCCAGTACGGGTTGGGCGCGGTGGCCATGGAGAAAGCAGGCATCATCTCCAAGCGGACGAGCGCCAGCGACGTGGCCTGCATAGCCGACGCCGCGGCGACGCTGGTGACGGGGCCCGCCTACGCATTCGCGACCCTGTTTCTGCGCCTCGACCCCGCGTCGGTGAAGAGCCCCGACGCGGTCGACGCCCGGCGGGCCGCGACCACCGTCGCCGCCCTCGAGCGGGCGGCGACGGTGGACCCCGCCTCGCCCCTCGCCGGCGTAGCCAAACGTCTTCTCGACGATTGGGTCGAGGCCGTCGGCCACTGTGGTGGCAACCAGACCGTGGCGTCGGCCCTGAAGGACGACAATGACATCCAGACGACCGTGACCGAGGTCCTCGTGAAGCTTCGGGAGGCGACGGGCTCACTGCTGGGCAAGGAACCCACCGTGCTGGAGTGGGTCGCCCGGTGGGCGAGCGTCGAAGGCTGGCGTGACCAGCTGGCGTCGGGCGAGGAGGATGCCATCAGCGTCTCGGCCCAACCTCCCGTGGAGCGCCGCCCGGTGGCTGTCATCATGCTCCTGAACGCGGCTTGGAGCTACCGGATAGACATGGATCCTGCGCTTCCGGACATAGACCGCTTCAACCGCCTCGATGTGGTCGACAGGGTGATCGTGCGCCACTGCCTGGACGCGATCGAAGGGTCGGATACATTTCCGACGACGGGCACTGCCGGCCCGAGCGCGATCGGGAGCCGGCAGTGACCGCGACCGAAGCAGCACCGGTCGAAGCGCCGGCACTAGCTGGGCGTACCCCCGCCCTGGCGGCGCTGGACGCCTTCCGGTGCCGTTGGTGGGACGCGGGCCCAGGATGGGCTGAGCGCGGCGATGTAGCAAGCGCCGCCGTGGAGGCTCTGTCGACAGCGGCCACGGCCTTTGTCGAACTCCTCGGTGACGATCTCTCGGAACAGAGAACAGCTGCGCTCGCGCTCACAATGGAGCTATGGCGCGGTTTCGGTGTACTGAGCGCGCTGCCTCTCGCTCTGGCAGGTGAGAGTCCCGAGCAGGTGCAGGAGTTTGCCCAGAAGCTGGACCCATACCAGTTCCTGCCAATCGACCCCGGGCTGGCGGTGGACTCGGTCACGTTCCTGAGGCTCTGCGGCCGGCTCGAGCAGCGCGATGCAGTCCTGAGAGGCGCTCTGGATGCCTTCCCTGAAGACCTCCGCGTGCGCGTCGCCGCCCTCGTCGCCGCCCGAGTGGCGGGGTCGGCTTCGCTGTCGGATGTAGAGGGTCTCGTCCTCGCCCTCCGGGCGGCGCCGCCCACGGTCGTCATCGACGCCTACGATCAGGTGTTCGACCAGGCCACGGGTGTCTGGAATGAGCTTCTCGTCGCCGTCGCCAGCGACCCCGCGGCGGAGCCGATCCTCGCCGAGGGCCTGCGACGTCATCCGGAGGACGCGGTGCTTCTGGCCTACTGGCTGGCCATGGAGCTGGCGGCCGGTCGGGCATCTCAGCGGCTCGATCGCTTCGTCGGGCTCGTCGAGAGCCACCCGGAAAACGGCCCGTTCCACAGTCTCTACGGCCGCGCTCTTGCTGCCTCCCAACATGAGCAGGAGGCAGTCGGTTCCTTTCTCGAGGCGCTCACCCTTCCCGAGCCGTACGCCGGAAGCCTGGATCCACTACTCGAAGTGATAGAGCAGACGTGGCGGAGAGCATCCTGCTCGAGGGCCTGGGCCGAGCGGAACAGGCGCTCAGCGCCGTCGAGGACGCGGTCGCCCGGTTCCCGGACGTTCCCGCCCTCGCGGTCCATGCTTCGGACCAGCTGCTCCGCCACGGCCGGCCGGAAAAAGCCCTCGCCGCAGTGGATGGCGCCCTCGGGTCGAAGCCGGACGACGAGACGCTGCTGGTCGCTCGTGCCCGTGCCCTCTTGGGCGTCGGCCGAGGCGTGGAGGCCCTCGACGTGGCAGACACCCTTGTCGCCGGCGACTCCGAGAAGCCGGACTACCACCGGCTCCGAGCCGACGTGCTGGTGGCGCTCGATCGCCTGGACGAGGCGGTGGCGGCCTATCTCCAAGGCGGCGATGAGGGCCCATCGAAGGTCGAGGGGCTGGCCTTCGAACACCTCGACACCCGTCCCGCCGATGTCGTGTCCTGGCTCGAAAGTGTTGGCGACCGCCGATCGGAGAAGGCGCGGGCCCTGACCATCGAGGCGCTACGAGCCACCGGCCGCCCGTCAGATGCCCTCGCCCAGTCCCGCCAGCTTTTCCCGGGCCCGGAGGCGGCCCCCCTGTGGGTGCTCGGATCTCGCGCCCAGGCGCTGATCGACATCGGGGAGATCGAGGCTGGATTGGCGGAGGCCAAACGCGCCGTCGAGCAGGACGAGACCTATGCGTTCGGCTGGAGCTGTGTCGTCGTCGGCGTGAGTCGGCTCGACGATTACCGGCGCGCCATGGAGATCCTGACGGAACGGTTCCCGATAGAGGATCCCGCCGAAGGATGGAAGGGATGGTCGATCATCGCTCGCGGCCAGTGCCACACCGGGCAGGCCAAGTACGCCGAGGGCATCGCCGTTCTCAGCCGCGAGTCCCTGGATGGGGAGGAGGAAGCGTCGCGCCTCAAGGCCCTCGGGGAGGCATGCGCCCGGCTCGGCCGTTCGCAGGAGGCGGTCGAGCATCTCAAACTCGCCTCCGAGCACAGCGGGGCGGATCAGGACCCGAGCCTCTGGACGGAGCTCGGCGATTCGCTCTTCGAGACAGGTGCCCTGGAAGAAGCAAGGGTTGCCTACGAACGCGCCGTTGCCGTGTGCGAGCGGATGCCTGAGCAGTTGCCCCTTCCGAGCTCCTACGCCGGATGGGCCAACCTGCAATTGAAGCGACCCGAACATGCCGTGGAGTTCCTTCGCGCCGTCGACCGGAAGGGGCTTTTCCGCGCCGAACGGGTCCTGCTGTCCCTCGCCTTGGCAGCAGCGGGTCAAGAGGCGGAAGCACTCGAACGCCTCGGCGCGGTCATGGACGAGACTCGGGCCCTGCCTGACCAGGACCGGGCTCTGGCCATCGAGACCGACGCCATCCGGTCTCTGCGCATGACCGCGCCCCTTCTGGCGCCCGAGGTGGTCGACGCGGCCCAGCGTGTTCTGCGCAACCCCGCGCTCGCCGGCTCCTGAGGAGACAAGCATGGCCCTGTTCAGCAAGCCGATCGCTCGCATCTACGTGGAGGAGCTGAAGGACCACCTCGATGACAAGGTGGTCGCCATCTTCTCGCCGGACACCGATCTCCAGGTCGGGGACTTCGGATCCTTCGAAGACGGTCAGTTCGTGACGAAGGGAAACGTCGCCAGCCGGGGCGTCGAGCTCGACGTCCGGGACCGAAAGGTCAACCCTTTCGAGTTCGCGAGCCAGGGAAAGGTGTCCATCGG
>JAIVIH010000418.1 GCA_020200615.1 Actinomycetota bacterium
CCTCATGACCGGTCACGCCTACGCCACCTCGGCCCGGATCGCCTCCCGCATGGGTCCGTTCGCCGGATACACCGAGAACGCCGAGCCCATGACCCGCGTCCTGCAGATGCACCGTGACGCCTCTCATCAGGTCGACGAGAGCCTCGTGCCCCTCGAGCTCATGTCGTCGGCTCAGGAGTCTTGGGACGCGGCGGTCGAGCTGTGTGAGTGGTTCGGCGTCCGCAACTCGCAAGCCACGGTTTTGGCGCCTACTGGCTGCCTGGTGGGCGGTTCGCTGATCGCCACCGACCGGGGCCTGGTCCGCTTGGGCAGCCTGGGCGACCCTGACGGGGCCAAGTGGCAGGACCTGGGGATCGCCGTGGCCACCGACGAGGGCCCTCGCACGGCCAGCCAGTTCTACGTGAACGGCCTCGAGCCCGTCGTCACCGTGGCCACCGGTTGCGGCTACTGGATCCAGGGCACCCCCACCCACCGGGTCAAGATCGTCGACCCGCTGACGGGTGAGTGGCAGTGGAGGCGGTTCGCCGACCTGCAACCGGGTGACGTCGTTCCCCTCGCCCTCGACCAGTTGGTCGGAGAGCCGCAGCGCGTCCCCCTGCCTCCGCTGGCCGAGGCCTACTGGACCGGTGAGCACCACGTTACCGTTCACCGGGAGATGACGGCCGACCTGGCCGAGCTCGTCGGCTACTTCATGGGCGACGGTTCACTGCACTCCCGCGGCCTTCGCTTCTGCGTGTCCGACGGTGACTTCGACGTGGTCGAGCGGCTGGAGCAGCTGGGCAAGGAAGTGTTCGGGATCGGCGCCCGCGTGTCTCCCAAGAAGGGCTACACCGAGGTCGCTTTCCACTCGGTGCGGCTGGCCTCGTGGTGGGAGGCGTGCGGTTTCGTGAAGCACGCCCCTGCCGAAGAAGGGTCCGGCAAGGGGTGGCAGCCCCACATCCCCGACGCCGTCCTCCACAGCAACGACCGCGACGTCTACGCCGCGTTCCTGCGGGGCCTGTTCGAGGCCGACGGAACAGGCACGTCCGGCTATCCCTGCTGGTCGAGCACGGCGGTCGACTTCGCCCACGACGTGCAGTCGCTCCTGCTGGCCCTGGGCTTCCCCACCACCCGGCGGCTGGAGACGGAGCGCACGGGGTGGGGCCAGAACCCGATCGTCATCCTGCGCCTTCTCAACAGCTCGTACGCGGCCCGGTGGCTCGACGACATCGCCTTCATCGGCAGCCGCAAGCAGGCGGCGGTTCGAGCCGGCAACGGTGAGCAGGCTTCCCGGCACGACCACGTGCCTGTCACGCGGGCTCTGGTCGACCGGTTGGTGCCTACCAACGGTCGGCTCCGACGGGTTCTCCTGGCCGAGCTGGCCCGGGGTCGGGTTTCCCGGAGGATTTGCACCGAGCTGTACGACCTCACGGCCGATCTCGAGTTGGGCCGGTTGCTGCGCTTCTACTACGACAAGGTGGCGTCAGCCGAGCTGGGTGACGAGGAGTTCACCTACGACCTCTCGGTCCCGGAGAACGTCACCTACGTGGCCAACGGCTTCGTCAGCCACAACACCATCGGCCTGATGATGGACTGCGACACTACCGGCATCGAGCCCGACCTGGGTCTGTGCAAGACCAAGAAGCTCGTGGGCGGCGGCACCATGTCCATCGTCAACCAGACCGTGCCCCGCGCCCTGAGCAGGCTCGGCTACAGCGTCGAGCAGGTCGCCGAGATCATCGAATACATCGACGAGAACAAGTCCATCGTCGGCGCCCCGCACCTGCGGGCCGAGCACTTGCCGGTGTTCGCCTGCTCCATGGGCGACAACGTCATCCACTACCTCGGGCACGTGAAGATGATGGGAGCGGTTCAACCCTTCATCAGTGGAGCCATCAGCAAAACCGTCAATGTTCCCGAGGAGGCCACGGTCGACGACCTCGAGCAGCTCCACATCGACGCGTGGAAGCTCGGGCTCAAGGCGGTGGCCGTGTACCGCGACAACTGCAAGGTGGCCCAGCCGCTCTCGACGACCAAGGCGGCAGGGGCGGTGGCGGCCGAGGCTCTCGCCGCATCCACCGAGCGGCTGGTGCAGACGGTCATGGTGCGGGAGCCGGTCAGGGAGAAGCTTCCCCGGAAGCGCCTGTCCAAGACGTTCTCGTTCCGGGTGGCCGACTGTCACGGCTACGTCACCGTGGGCGAGTACGACGACGGTCGCCCCGGCGAGATCTTCCTCCGGGTGGCCAAGCAGGGGTCGACCCTGGCCGGGATCATGGACGCCTTCGCCATCTCCGTAAGCCACGGGCTCCAGTACGGCGTCCCCATCAAGGCCTTCGTGGAGATGTACACCAACATGAGGTTCGAGCCGGCGGGGATGACCGACGATCCCGAGATCCGGTTCGCCAGCTCGCTGATCGACTACATCTTCCGCCGGCTGGGCGTCGAGTACCTTCCGCTGGAGGAGCGGGCCGAGCTGGGCATCCTCACCGTGGGGGAGCGCATGCAGCCGACCCTCCCCGGCGTGGAGGAGTCCACCATCCCCACGT
>JAIVIH010000160.1 GCA_020200615.1 Actinomycetota bacterium
GGGCGTCGGCGGGACCCGGAGCCGTGCTGGTCCGGCAGGCCGGGCCGACCAGGGCCAGCACCGCCGTCAGACCCATAACCCTGCCGCGCCGCCTCCCCACCCCGGTATTCTCACTGAACCGGCCGAGGCGGTACAGCCACGGCGCTGGCCTGGGGGTGCCCGCGAGGAGCGGCCTAGCGAACATCGGGTTGACGTGGGCCGCGAAGCCCTGGCCCATCCGGGGCGCCGAGCTGAGCCGTTAGGGGGATCCCTGGGCCTGACCCGGTTTGACGGACATCCACCATCAGGGGCGAAGCCCCGGAAAGGATGTCCACAATGGAGACGATGGCAGGCAAGAAGAAGCCCCGCCGGCGTCGGTCGTTCACCCCGGAGTTCAAGGCGGAGGTCGTAGCGCCGGTGCGCCAGCCCGGCAAGACGGCCGCAGGCGTCGCCCGGGAGATGGGCCTGACCGAGACCGCCGTGCGGGCGTGGGTCAGGCAAGCTGAGCTCGACGAAGGCGTGCGGGCCGACGGGCTGACGACGGCGGAGCGGGCCGAGCTCGGCCGCTGCCGGCGGCGGTCGACCCGCCCGACCATCTCCGACCCCGAGACGAGGGCGGTCGACCTCATCAAGCGGGCCTTCGGGCCGGAGACCGTCGACCTCGACCGCGTCTACGTGAGCGACATCACCTACATCCGGACGTGGCAGGGGTGGCTCTACCTGGCCACGGTGATCGACCTGGTCTCCCGGCGCGTGGTCGGGTGGTCGATGGCCGACCACATGCGCACCGAGTTGGTGGCCGACGCTCTGCGCATGGCCGTCGCCTCCCGTCGGCCGGCGCCCGGTCTGATCTTCCACTCCGACCGCGGGACCAGTACACGTCCACCGAGTTCACCGACCTCCTCGCCGAGCACGAGATGGTCCAGTCGCTATCGCGGCCCCGCCAGTGTTGGGACAACGCGGTGGCGGAGAGCTTCTTTTCATCACTGAAGGAGGAGTTGATCCACCGTCAGTCCTGGGCGACTATGGCGCAGGCCCGCCGGGCGATCGTCGATTACATCGAGGTCTTCTTCAACCGGCGTCGCCTCCACTCCTCGCTCGGTTACCTCAGCCCTTCCGAGTACGAAGCCCGAAGGATCCACCACCACAAGGCGGCTCAGGCCGCATAATCAGGTTGTCCGGCGAACCGGGTCAATCCCAATCCGTAGGGAGGCCGGTGGCGGCCGCCCGCGTGGGCGCGGCAGGGCCCGCACTCAGCGCGAGGGCGAGCCCGAAATCTGGGGCGGCACAACGACGAGGAGCCGAGCGCCGCGCTGGAGGTCTGCGCGTCGTTTCGCTCGGGCGGGACCGCCCCCGTACCGGCCGACGTCGCCGAGCTTCTGCGGCGCGAGGGGGCTGCCGTCACGTGTACGACCGATGGTTCAGGCAACCAAATCTGCTTCATTCAGATGTTCACGCGCTGCTTCGAACGCACCTTCGAGTTCGACGCTCTCGAGCAGCCCGACCAATGGCGTGGCTCCCTCGTGGTGCAGGACATCAACAACACGTCGGAGGGAACCGACCCGATCGTCGCGGCGCAGACCATCGGCGGCAACACCCTCACCCCGTCGGCGCAGATCATCGCCTGCGCGGTTCTGCACGCGGTCGACGTCGAGTTTGACTACGGCTGAGGCTCCACTTCCTCGACACGCCCGGCTGTTTGACAAGAGCCTGGCGTCCAATGCGGAAACGCGCTGGTTATTTGTCAAGTACTCGGCGCGGACGGCCCCGGCATCAGGGAGACTTCGACGCAGGCCTTTGGAAGATCCGGTGGGGGAAGCCCAGCCTCCAGCGCGGTGAGCAGCAGGCCAGGTCGCAGGCAAACGTCACCGTCTGCGGCTCCTCTGAGAGAAATCAACTGGACGGCCGCGCTCTCGAACGCCGTGACGTCGGGTAGCCAAGGCACGTTCGGCGCGTCGCCGCCGAGAAACTCCGCGAACGCGCGAGTGCCTCGCTGGATGGGAAAGTGCGGGCGGTATGCGGTCCCAAGAAGCGCTGCAACAGCTCATCGAACTCCTGGTCCCCGAGGGTGAGGAGCAGCAGGCGGCACGTGACCTTCATCGTGTCACGAGCACGCCGCCGCGGGCCATAGCGACGAGATCCCGCAGCACAGAGATCCCAGGATCGCCGCCTAGCTCGTCCGCGAGGGGTCCGGACGCGGGCGGGATGACAAGCCCCGAAGAACCTGCTGTGCATGAGGAGGGGGCGAGCGACGAGCGAGCTGGGGGGCGGTGGATGAGTCGCGCCTCATCGCCGGGACCAAGCCATCAGCTCCGTCCCGTAACCCGATCCGGTGGTGCCGTTGGCGATCGCCAGTCCCAGTCCTGTGTTGATCGGCGGCCGTCTCGATTCCTCGCATCGATGACGCAGACGCCGGCAGCTCCGTCCTGGCCGCCAGAGGGACGATCCGGGGCAGGTCACTGGTTCCGGCACCCGAGGCTCGTTGTCGTCAGCGTGCGACCGGGCTCGACGTCTTTTGGGCTCTCCTGACCCTCGTGTGGGT
>JAIVIH010000161.1 GCA_020200615.1 Actinomycetota bacterium
GTCCAAACGGCTTTCACTGGTTCATCCCTCGAAGAGGGTGGACCAGTGACCGGCGAGCTCAGGACAGCCGAGCCCGAGCTGCTCGAGCACGAGGGACTGGGGACTGCGCCGGCGAGCTACGTCCCGGCGCCGGGGCGGCGGTCGGCTCGCCGGCGGTGGGCCGTCCTGCTGGGTGCCGCCCTGATCTGGTCCCTGGTGAGGGCCGGGGTCGGTCGTACGGACCTGGTCAACGAAGGAGGCTGGACCCTCGTCCGTCGTTTCCTGTCGGCCGCCCTGCACCCCGAGGTCAGCCCCGCGTTCCTGCGCGTCACCTGGGACGCGGCCCTCACGACCCTGTCCTACGCCGTGCTGGGAACCGTGCTCAGCGTCGTCCTCGGACTGGCCTTCGGAGTCCTGACCTCGGAGACGTGGTGGCGGAGGGGCTCGGACCGCCGGGCGGGGGGCTGGCTGGCGGGCCGGGCCCTGCTGAGCCTGCCGCGGGGAGTGCACGAGGTGGTGTGGGGGCTGTTCCTGGTGACGATCCTCGGCCTCAACCCGCTGGTCGGAGTCCTGGCCATCGGCATTCCCTACGGGGTGATCACGGCCAAGGTGTACTCGGAGCTTCTGGATGACGCGCCTAGGCAGGCGTTCGACACCATTCGGGGGGCGGGCGTCGGGCGCGTCAAGAGCCTGCTCTACGCCACGATCCCCCAAGCGGCGCCGGACATGGTGTCCTACGCCTTCTACCGGTTCGAGTGCTCCATCCGGGCCGCCGCCATCCTCGGCATCATCGGCGCCGGGGGGCTCGGCTTCCAGCTCGCCCTCAGCTTCCAGTCCCTGCGGTACCAGGAGATGTGGACCCTCATCTACGCCCTGGTGGTGCTCTGCGGCCTGACCGACGTCTGGGGCAGCGCCCTCCGCCGGCGAACCCGGTCGGCCGCCGGGGGGAGGCACCGGGAGCGGTTCCTTCCCGGTTCCCTCGTGGGCGGCTTGCTCCTCGTCGCCGCCGCCCTATGGCACCTTCGGGTCGACGTCACGACCCTGTGGTCGGACCGGACCCTCGGGCTGCTCTCCGACATCGCCGCCTCTTCCTGGCCGCCCGACCTGGGCCTGGCCGACCTCAGCCGCCTCGCCCGCCTGTCGCTCGAGTCTCTGGAGATGGCGCTCGTCGCCAGCGCCATCGCTGCCTTCTTGGGGACGGCGGTCGCCTTTCTGGCTGCGACCGGGTCCCGGCGGTTGTGGGCCCGCGTGGCGTCGACCGTCAGCCGGGCCGTGCTGCTCCTGTGCCGGGCCATCCCGCCGCCGGTGGGAGCGCTCCTGTTCCTGTTCGTCCTGTTCCCCGGCCCTCTCCCCGGGGCGCTGGCCCTCGGCGTCTACAACTTCGGAATTCTCGGCCGGCTCATGGCCGAGGTGGTCGAGAACCAAGACGAGCGGCCGGCCCGTGCCCTGCGGGGGCAGGGGGCTTCCGCCGGCCAGGCCCTGCTGTACGGCGTCCTACCCGCGGCCGGACCGCGGTTCGTCGCCTACAGCCTCTACCGCTGGGAAGTGACGGTCCGGGAGACGGTGGTGGTGGGCCTGGTGGGTGCCGGCGGCCTGGGCCGGCTGCTCAGCTCCCAGCTGACCGCCTTCGACTACCGGGGCGTGGTTTCCACTCTGCTGGCCCTGGTCGTCCTGACGTTCCTGGGCGACCTGGTGGGTGCCGCAGTACGGCGATCGCTCAGGTAGAGCCCAGCGCTCATCGGTAGGGATGGGCCCGCCGGTAGATTCCGACGTCAGTGACCCCCTCCCGTCGCCTCACCCAGTTCAGTCACGGCGCAGGCTGAGCCTGCAAGCTCGCCCCCGGCGAGCTGGCGCAGGTCGTGCGCCGCCTGAACCTCCCGAGCCATCCTGACCTCCTCGTGGGCACAGCCACGAGGGACGACGGCGCGGTTTGGCGGCTGGACGCGGAGCGGGCGCTGGTGGTCACCGCCGACTTCATCACGCCCATCGTCGACGATCCCCGGGCGTGGGGGCGCATCGCCGCCGCCAACGCCGCCAGCGACGTGTACGCCATGGGCGGCAGGCCGTTGTTCGCTCTCAACCTGGTCGGCTGGAACACCGAGGAGCTCGGGACCGACCTTCTGGTCGCCGTGCTCGAAGGAGCGGGGGAAACGGCGGCCGAGGGGGGATGGGTCACGGTGGGGGGCCATACCGTCGAGGACCCCGAGCCCAAGTTCGGCATGGCTGTCGTCGGGGAGGTCCACCCCGACCAGATCCTGACCAACGCCGGCCTCCGTCCGGGTGACGATCTGGTGCTGACCAAGGCTCTGGGCGTGGGTGTGGTGGCGACCGCCCTCAAGGCGGGGGAAGCGCCCGAGTCGGTGGTGGACACGGCCGTGGCCTCGATGACCAGGCTGAACCGGGACGCTCTGGCTCAGGCCCGGGTCGCGGGCGCCAACGGAGCGACCGACATCACCGGCTTCGGCCTGCTGGGCCACCTCCGCTCCATGGCTGAGGCCTCGGGCGTCGACGCCGACCTGAACGCGCCGGCCATCCCCGTGAT
>JAIVIH010000162.1 GCA_020200615.1 Actinomycetota bacterium
TAGGTGGGGCGCTCGAAAGGGCCGGCCGGCCTGGTGGCGATCGGGACGACGATCTCAGCGCGCTGGAGCTGGCGCATGCGGCGATGGACTGTGTCTTTGGACAGGATCGACAGGCGCGCCGCGATCTCGCGCACGGACGCCTGGACGACGAGGCGGTCGCCGCGTGGCTCGGCGTGGGCGACGAGGTCGTCGAGGATCACGAGGGCGTCGGCGCCGTGGCGGCGCAGGAACCCGAGGGCCTCGGGGTAGCGGTGCTCGATGCGGGCCTCAGGCGGCATCGTCGTGGCCGGCCTCGATGCCGGCCAGGCGCAGCAGGGCGGCGGGGGATGCGCAGGCAGCGGCCGAAGGCCACGACGGGGATGCCCTCGGCGCCGCCGGTGGCCCGCCAGCGGCGGGTCAGCTCGTAGAGCTGGGAGCGGCCGAGCTGGGTCAGCTCCTGGGCCTGCTCGATGCGCAGGAACGGGGGAAGTTCGTCGATTCGCACCTGTGGCTCCCATCGTCATGACTTACCCTTCGGTAAGATCGACTAGCATCATGAAGCCGGAAGCCGGATGGCGCAACGGGTTTGGCCCCGCCGCGCTGTCCCCGATCTGCGACGGGTGAGCGTGGCCAAGCCGAAGCGAGCCGACACGGGGGCCTGGACGCCGAGCCAGGTGGTGGCCCACAACATGAGCCGGGCCCGTCAGCTGCGGGGCTTGACCCAGGCCGAGATCGCCGAGCGCCTCTCCCGGTTCACGGGCGCGCCGTGGAGCGACGTCACCGTGGCGCAGGCCGAGGGCTCGGTGTCGGGCAAGCGGGTGCGCCAGTTCACCGCCAACGAGCTGGTGGCTCTGGCCCGCACCTTCGACCTGCCGGTCCTGTACTTCTTCCTGCCCCCCGAGGACCGTTCCGGGGAGCTGCGGACCCCCGACGCCGGCGACATGCCCTGGGAGTATCTGCTGCTGTTGGTGTGGGGCCACCGCCGCAACTTCCCCGACGTCGCCGAGCGGGCGGCGCCGTGGGCCCACGCCTCGACCGTGCTCGTCCCCTCCGGTGACGTCCTCGACGCCGAGGATGAGCACTACCTGGTGCGGGACAGCCGGCGCCACCGTGAGCACCTCACGCCCCAGGACATTCTGGGGGTGGCGTTCAACGGGATGGCCCGCAGCCACATCCGGGGCAGCTTCGCCGGCAAGGACCTCGAGGAGCTCGCCTCCAACCTGCGCCGGCTCGCGGACGCCTTTGACGCGTTCAACAACTACGCGCCCGGCACATTCTTCGACACCGAAACTTTGCGGGAATTGGCACGGGGAGAGGAGCCATCATGAGTGCCGGCGCGAGAGCGAACATCGGGAAGCGAGGAGCGACCTACACCTACTACGCCTACGTTACGGGCGCAGACGGTCGCCGACGGCAGGTCAGCAAGGTGGATTCCGTACTCGTCGTGAGGCCGAGGCGGCCAGAGTCGAGGCGCTCAACACTATCAACACGGGGACGTTCGTCCGAGCCGAACGGGTCACCGTCGCCAGCTTTCTGGTCGACGAGTGGCTGCCCACTCGGCGCCCACCGAATCTTGAGGAGAGCACCTACTCGTCCTACGAGCGTGACCTCCGTCTCCACGTGATCCCGTACATCGGGGCGATCCCGCTGCAGAAGCTCACCCCCATGGATCTCAATGCGCTCTACCGCACGCTGCTGGACGCCGGCCGTCGGCTACCGGCCACGCCCAAGCGGCGGCGATCGGGCGATGTCGTCGAACGCGCCAGGGAGTTGCGACAGCAGGGCCTGACCTACGAGGCCGTTGCCGAGCGGCTCGCGAAGGAGCTATCCAACGACGCCGCCGGAATCACCAGGCATGCGGTCGCGGCGTTCCTGCGCCGTAACGCTGGGGCACGCATCGACCGATCGACGCGCCCGACCGGGCTCAAGCCGCGAACGGTTCGCTACGTCCATACCATCGTCCACGCCGCGCTCAAGGACGCGCTGCGCTGGAACCGCGTCGCACGCAACGTCGCCGACGCCGCCACCCCACCGCCGGTCGGTGCAGCTCGCAGCCCTCGGCCCTCCGCGTGGACCGCCGACGAGCTCGCTCGATTCCTCGACTTCGTCGCCGCCAGCCGGTACCTCCCGGCATGGGTGTTCCTCGCGACGACCGGATGTCGGCGGGGCGAGTGCCTCGGGGTTGCCTGGGGAGATCTCGATCTCGAACGGGCGACCGCGGTTGTGTCTCAACAGCTCACGGTCGTAGGTGGGCGGCTCCTGCTCAAGCCTCTGCCCAAGACGAAGCGGGCCCATCTCATCCGACTCGACACGGTCACCACTGCGATGCTTCGGAGCTGGCGGGCCCGCCAGAACGAGGAACGGCTGCTGGTCGGGGCCGGATACGAGGGCATCAAGCTCGCCTTCTGCCATCCAGACGCACATGGGCGACGCTGGCACTCCTGGAGGGGATTGACATCAAGATCGTCTCGGAGCGGCTGAACCACTCCAGTACGCATGTGACGCGGGAGATCTATACGCATGTGACGCCGCCCATGCAGAGCGACGCGGCGGAGCGGGTCGCGGCGAGGATCTTCGGGACGTCGTCGACGTGAGCGAAGTGCGTTACTGCACCTGCCACCCTGATGAAAACGCGGACCATCGCGATCGGCTGGCTTCTCCAGCGATCACCGGGTCGGCGAAGCGGATCACTTCCGTGATGACGTCCTCGTAGACAGCCGCCAGTTCCGCGGTGAGCCCACTGCGTCGAAGGAAAGCCGCCCATGCGCCCTGTCGCTCCTCACCGAGGGTCACCAGGATCTCGCGAAGCGGGCGTAGCTGGGTCGCACGGTGGCCCGCCGTCGCCGTGACCGCCGCCGAGAGGAGGGCGCCATCGATGTCGTTCCGGCGCACCAGGAGCACGACATCGGCGAAGTCACGCTCTCGCGTCGTGGTGTCGCCGCGCGCCACCATCGTGACGATCTTCTCGGCGAGAACCGTCTCGATGGGATAGCCGATCACGGGGAAGGGATCACCGAGAAGAGCCGGATACGGGACCTCGGCCGGTGCCGGCACCACGGGGTCGCCGACGTTGACGTCGAGCCGGAGGGGAACCTCGGCCCGATGGAGCCGTGCCGGCACCGTCAGGCGAACACCGGCGTAAAGGTCGAACTCCCTGATGGTCTCGGACGTGAGGCGGTCCGGCTCAAACACCACGCCGTCGTCAACCTCCACGTCGAGCACGTCGCGCACGATGGAGGCGACGGTTTCGACGTCGTTGGCGATCGACACCGCCAGGAGATCGACGTCTCGCGTCGGTCGACGGTCGCCAAACGCGGCGAGCAGCATGCCTCCCTTGAGAATGAAGTGGTCTCGATGCCGCGACAAGGAGAGCCGGAAGAGGAAGCGCTCGAGGACGTAGAGAACGAAGAGCTCATCGGTGGGACGGCCGCTCGTCCGTGCCAGCGCCTGGAGGTCGCGATACGCACGACCTGCAGCCGTCTCGCGCGTTGGACGGCTCAAGCTTGAAGGACTCGCAACGCAGCGGCGATTGGGCTCCAGCTCCGCAAGACTCGAGCATATTCGGCGAGCCGCGGCAGATCCGTGTGGGCTCCCGCATACCGGCGCAATGCGGCGTTGGCGAGGTCCTCACCGACGAGGTGGCGCAGTCTGAAAGTGTCGACGATGGTGCGCTCCCGGTCGCTGATCTGGAACCGCTCGCCGTGGTCGAGCGTGATCTCGATGCGCCCGAGGTCGAACGTCGACGCGCTGAAGACGTGGACGGTTGTTGGCGGATGGTCGATCACCGGGCGATGGGAGCCCTCCGGCACCGCAAGGTGCACGGTGCTCGGGATCTCATCGCTGAGATTCCAGTACGCCAGAGCCGAGTTCAGGCAGACCATGCCGTGGGAGGCTCTCGCCGAGACAGTGACGAAGTCGATGCCCTCGGTACCGGCCGCTTCGGCAAGCTGGTAAAGGCCCCGCGACAACTCCACGAGGTCGCCGTCGTCCCGCAGTCGGTAGAGGTCGCGCCAGGAGACGCCCGCGTCGACGGCCTCCTTGGCGCGAAAGATCGGGCCAAGGTTTCGGATCCGGTCGAGAGCCGGGATAGACACGTATGAAAGTCTACAGAGGTCGGCAGTACCTCAGGAGGATTTCAGACGGCCCTTTAGGCCGTTCCGGCACGGCATGACACGACAAGGGTGTGGGTCTCGTATTGGGCGATGGGCACCACCGGGAGCTCGGACATCAGGAGCTTCTCGGCCTGCTGGTACGCGTTCAGGCGCTTGGTCTCGTCTCCGGACTCCCGGGCCGTCCGGATGAGGGAGTCGAAGTCGGGCGAGCTGAAGCCGGTGACGTTGTCGGCGTGGCCGCTGTAGAAGAGCGGCGTCAGGAACGCATCGGGCGTGGGATAGGAGCCGATCCACGCCAGTCGAAAGAACTCCTGCTCGCCACTGACGGCGAACTTCAGATAATCGGTGTAGCTGTGGGCCCGGAGGTTGGCGGGGATGCCGGCTGCCCTGAGGTTGCCCTGGATGGCCTGGGCCACGGCTTCCTGCGTCGGATCCTGGTCGTAGTCGATCTGGATCTCGGGGACGGCTCGGGACCCGAACACCTCACCCAGAAGGATGCGGGCCCGAGCAGGGTCGAACCGGCACTTCTCTCCACAGGGGTCGGGCTGATAGCCGGGAATGCCCTGGGCGATCACCCCGGACGTGGCCCGCACGCGGTTGCCGTATACCACCCGGACGATGGCGTCACGGTCGATGGCCCGCACGACGGCCTCACGGAAACGGGTGTCCTGGAACTTCGGATTACGCAGGTTGAACCCGTAGAAGAGCTCGGCCGGATAGGGCCGGAAGCTGTCCCGCCCTCGGTCCCTGACGACCTGCTCGACCCTTTCCGCCGGGATCGCCGTCCAGTCCAGGCGTCCCCGCAGGAAGGCTGCGTAGGGCGCATCGCTGTCCGAGCCCATGTGGACTTCCAGTCCCTTCAGGGACATCTTCATCCCCGGAGCGGGCATGAGACGGATGACCTCGGCGCTGCGGGAACGGATCATGAACGGCCCGCTCCCGACCGGGTGGACGGCGAAGGGCTGTGCCGGCGCGGGCGCCTCGACCGACTCCCTCGGGACGACGCCGAACGACGGATGACCGAGGATGGCCGGGAAGGAGGACAGGGGATAGGACAGCTCGATCCGGACCGTCCCCCGCCCCGGGAGGGTCACTCCCTCGAAGCCCTCGACCTTGCCCTCGCTCAGGGCCTGGTAGCCGACGATGGCTTCTAGCTGGGCCGACGCCGGGGAGTTCGAGTCCTTCCTGCCGATCCTGTCCAGCGTGTACTTGACGTCGTCGGGGACGACGGCGCGCCCATTGCTGAACCGGGCGCCAGCCCGGAGCGTGAAGGTCCAGGCCTTCTGGTCGGGGCTCGCCTCCCAGCGGGCGGCCAGGGCGGGACGGACCTGCAGGGTCTCCGGGTCGTAGGTGGTGAGACCGTCGAAGAGCTGCTCGACCACCAGCAGCTCGGCCGGGAAGCGGGCCTGCGCCGGATCGAGGGACTGGGGTCGCTCGAGGCCGATGCGGAGGACGCCCTCGGGGGCTCCCTCGCGCCCGCCCTCGGAGTCGGCCGAGCAGCCGGCGGCGACCAGGGCCAGGACCAGGAGCAGCCCGCGGAGGAGCTTCAGACGGGCGAACATTGGTTCAAGGCTACGGGTTGCTCGAAGGGCGGCGACGCCACCCTCCTACTCCTGTGCGTCACAGAACGTCGCGCGCCTCCGGAAAGTGGCACGCGGCCCAGTGGCCGGGAGCCTTCAGCTCGAGAGGCGGCGGCACCGTCTGGCATATCTCCTCCGCCTTCCAGCACCGGGTGTGGAAGCGGCACGCAGGTGGAGGGTTCGCCGGCGAGGGGACGTCGCCCTTGAGGATGATCCGCTGCCGGCGCCGCTCCTTCTGGGGATCGGGGATGGGCACGGCCGAGAGGAGGGCGACGGTGTAGGGGTGCTTGGGCCTCTCGTACAGCTCGTCCCGATCGGCCACCTCGACCAGCTGCCCCAGGTACATGACCCCAACCTTGTCGCTGATGTGACGGACAACGGAGAGGTCGTGGGCGATGAACACGTAGGTCAGTCCCAGCCGGGCCTGCAGGTCCTCCAGCAGGTTGACGATCTGGGCCTGGATCGAGACGTCCAGGGCCGACACGGGCTCGTCGAGGATGATCAGCTTCGGGTTGAGGGCGAGGGCGCGGGCCACGCCCACCCGCTGACGCTGGCCGCCCGAGAACTCGTGGGGGTAGCGGGACGCATGCTCCCGGTTGAGGCCGCACAGCTCGAGTAGCTCCTCGACACGGGCGCGAGCCGCCTTCCGGCCCTTGCCCTGCACGATCAGTGGTTCGGCGACGATCTGGCCGACGGTGTGGCGGGGG
>JAIVIH010000419.1 GCA_020200615.1 Actinomycetota bacterium
GGGCCGCTGCCCGCCCTCCCGTTACCTCTCTCACCTCTCGTCCCGACCCTTCCGGGTTCTCTCCCGGGGGGCTCGGAGCCGGGGCTCCTGCCGACGCTCCTGCCGCAGACCGGCCTCCCGGTGCCCGCCCTGCCAGGACTGGCACCAATCTCGGGAAGGCTGCCCATCAAGTCTTTCTGAGCGGCCCGCCAGTGGGTAACGTGCGAGCAGGGAGAGAGCGCCGCCCGGGTTCCCCCAGCCCCCGGGCCGGCGCTCCTCCTATCTGCCCGCCGGCCACCTGTCACACCCCCCTGCCATCGTGGTCCGCGTGTCGGGCTACCATGCAGGTCACAACAGATGCCCTGCCCCCGCCTTTCGGCGCGGGGCCCTGAGCACTGGCCCAGGTCCAGAGGGAGAGGTTGGACGCGTATGCGCCCGTATGAAGTCGTGATCATCTATGACGCGACCCTGGAGGAAGACGCCATCCGGGGTGCGGTCGACCGTTCCGCCGAGCTCATCCGCTCGCGCGGCGGCTCACCCGGCCGGGTCGACCGATGGGGCAAGCGCCGGTTGGCGTACGAGATCCGCCATCACCGCGAGGGTTACTACGTGCTGATGGAGGCCACCGCCGAGCCTGCGGTCATGACCGAGCTCGACCGCACGCTGGTCCTGGCCGACGAAGTGCTTCGCCACAAGGTGGTCCGGGTGCCCGACAAGGTCGCCGGGCGCGCCCGCCGTCCCGCCAGCGGAGCTGGTGCGGAGCCGGGCCCTCCGGCCGGTATTGCCGCCGACGAGGTGGCCGGCAGCAGTCAGCGTCCGAACGGAGCGTGAGAGAACCATGTCCAACGGAAACACCGTCACCCTCGTAGGCAACATCACCAGAGACCCTGAGCTCCGATTCACCAACACCGGCCAGGCCACGGCCACCTTCGGTCTGGCCGTCAACCGGGTGTGGAACGACCGGCAGACCAACGAGAAGCGGGAGTCCACCTCCTTCTTCGACATCGTGTGCTGGCGGGAGATGGCCGAGAACGTGAGCGAGTCCCTGCAGAAGGGATCTCGTGTCCTGGTCACCGGCCGCATCGAGCAGCGCAGCTGGGAGACGGCCGAGGGCGACCGCCGCTCGAAGATCGAGGTCATTGCCGACGAGGTGGGTCCGTCCCTCCGCTGGGCCACGGCCGAGATCCGCAAGAACGACCGGAGAGGCCCGTCCGACGGTGGTGCTCCCCGGCCGGCCAATAGCGGCCCTCGCCCGGCCGCCGCCGCTGCGCCTGCGGGCGACGCCGGGCCGACCTACGACTACGGCGAGGAGCCCTTCTGATGGCACGTGAACGCGAGCGCCGCCGCACGCCCAAGGAGAACACCCGGCGGACCAAGAAGAAGGTCTGCATCTTCTGCAAAGAGCGCACCGAGTGGATCGACTACAAGGACGTGAACGTGCTCCGGCGGTTCATGTCCGACCGGGGCAAGATCCGCGCCCGCCGGGTATCGGGCAACTGCGCCCAGCACCAGCGGGATATCGCCATCGCGGTCAAGACCGCTCGGGAGCTGGCCCTGCTGCCCTACACCCAGCGGGCCGTGAACGAGCGCGGACCCGGCCGAGGGCGATCGAGGGACGACCGTGGCGGCTCGAGTGGTCCCCGGCCTCCCCGCGACGGAGACCGCGAGGCCGTTCCCGTGGTTGTCGACATCGTGGACGCCGACGTGGAGACGGCGGTCGTCGAAATCGACCTCGGGATCCTGGCCAACGGCGAGGTTACCGAGGAGACGCCGTGAAGATCATCCTCCGGGCCGACGTGGACAAGCTGGGTCGAAAGGGCGACGTTCTCGAGGTGGCCAACGGATACGGCCGCAACTACCTGGTGCCCAAGGGCCTCGCCATGAAGGCCACCGACGGTGCCATCGCCCAAGCAGCGTCCATGCGGCGCGCTCGGGACCTAAAGGAGGCGAAGGACCGCGAAGGGGCGCAGGAGGTGGCCCGCCGGCTCACGCCCGTCGTCATCAAGATCTCCGCCCGCGCCGGCCCCGAGGGCCGGCTGTTCGGGTCGGTCACCACGGCCGACCTGGCCGACGCCGTCGCCGCCCAGGCGGGAGTCACCCTCGACCGGCGCAAGATCCACCTCGACGAGCCGATCAAGAGCGTGGGGACGCACGAGGTGGCCGTCCGGCTCCACACCGACGTCGAAGCCCGCCTCTCGGTGGAGGTTGTCGCCAGCACCCAGTAAGATCGAACACATGTTCGATCTTGGCCATTATCCCGCTGGTGGTCCCCAGGGAAGCCCAGGAAACCCACCGGTTATGCCCCTAGCGTTCCCGAGGGCCGCCGGGTCAGGGTAAACGCACCCATGGTCCAGCCCCTCGACGACGCGCGCCGCCGGCGCCGACCAGGGGGCGGTGACGGATCTCGGGTCCCGCCCCACAACCTCCAAGCCGAGGAGTCCCTGCTCGGAGCCATGCTGCTCAGCCGGGACGCCATCGTCTCCGCGGTCGAGATCCAGCTGGGCCCCGACGACTTCTACAAGCCCCTCCACGGCCACATACGCCGGCCATCGGCAACGCCGCCCGTTACGCCCGCATCGTCGAGGAGCACGCCCTGCTGCGGCGCCTCATCGGCGTGGCCGGCGACATCGCCGAGATGGGCTACTCGGTGCCCGAGGACGTGTCGGCCGCCATCGACTCGGCCGAGGCCCTGGTGTTCGACGTGGCCCAGCGGCGGGTCACCGACTCCCTGGCCTCCATCCGCGACCTGCTGGAGCGCCACCTCGACCACATCGAAGCCCTCTACGAGCGGGGGGAGGACGTCACCGGCGTTCCCACCGGCTACATCGACCTGGACGCCCAACTGGCCGGCCTTCAGCCTTCCAACCTGGTCATCGTAGGGGGAAGACCTGGAACCGGGAAGGCCCTGAGCCTCGACACGGCGATCGCCACTCCCACCGGCTGGACCACCATGGGCGAGCTGCAAGTGGGAGACGAGGTGTTCGACGACCAGGGCCAGCCGTGCCGGGTCACCTACGTCTCGCCCGTCATGGTCGATCGTCCCTGCTACGAGGTGGCTTTCGATGACGGATCCACGATCGTCGCCGATGCCGACCACCAGTGGTTCGCCTACGACTTTCCCGCCTGGAAGTCTCACCGGCAGCCCTACTACCGGGCCTTGAGACCGCCGATTCACCCCGAGTTCGCGCGAGATCAGAGCGCCGCCCGTCGGCTACCCCGCGTCGTCACGACCCAGGAGATGGTCGACGAGGGGTTGTCTGCGACCAGGGATCGCCGGCCCAACTGGTACGTGCCGCTCACGCAGGCACTCGATCTGCCCGAGGCAGAGCTGCCGGTCGATCCCTACGTCCTCGGGTGCTGGCTCGGTGACGGGTGTTCCACGAGCAGCGAGATGACGGTCGGTGAGGCCGACTGGCGGCACTTCCACGCTGAGTTCACCGGTGCCGGATACGCCTTCGAGCGCCGGACCCAGCTTCAGTGGGCCACCGTCCCCATCCGTGGCAAAGGAGCGTGGCAGGGATACCACGGGCCCTTGCGGGTGCTTACCCGGGAGCTCGTGTCCGTGGGCTTGCTCGGGCGGGTGGAGAAGCACATTCCCGCGCCATACGTGCGGGGGTCCCCCAAGCAGCGCTTGGCACTGTTGCAGGGCCTCCTGGACACGGACGGGAGTGTGAGTCCCAACGGCGTTGTCGAGCTCTGCTTGAGCAACCGACGGCTTCTCGAACAGGCCCATGAGCTCGTCTGCTCGCTGGGCCACAAGCCCGGTCCAGTCCGTGAGTGCAGCGTCCGTCTGCCGGATGGCCGAGTCGGGGTCGCCTGGCGGTTCGGTTGGACCCCGCTCGACTGCGTCTTCCGCCTGGCCCGGAAGGCGGAGCGATACGACGCAGCACGAAGTCGGCGCATGTCGGGCCGGATCACCCGACGCGCGGTCACCTCCATTCGTCCTGTTCCCTCGGTTCCGGTGCGGTGCATCACCGTCGAGTCACGTCGTCATTTGTATCTCGCCGGCAAGTCAATGATTCCGACCCACAACACGTCATTCGCACTCGGCATCGCCTCCCACGCTGCGCTGGAGAGCCGCACACCCGTTCTGTTGTTCTCCCTGGAGATGAGCCACCTCGAGCTCACCCAGCGCATGC
>JAIVIH010000163.1 GCA_020200615.1 Actinomycetota bacterium
GCGCTCCTCCAGCCACCGGCGGACCAGCGCCATCAGCCGGCTCCGCAGGAGGAACGTGCGTCTCGCCTCTTCCGTCACCCACAGGTCGACGTAGCGCTGGCGGTACCGGACGTCGGGGTCGGCCAGGCCGTGCCACCGGTCGGGGAAGGAGCGGCGAGCGTGGGCCAGCCGGACCCACTCGCTGACGGCCACCGAGAGCTCTCCCCTGCGGGTGGTGACCACCTCGCCCGTGACCCCCAGCCAGTCCCCCACGGCCAGGTGGCAGAACTCTTCGAACCGGGGGGTGCGCTCGGCGGTGGCGAACAGCTGGATGCGTCCCGAGGAGTCGGCCAGGGTGCCGAAGGCGAGGGCGCCGTGCACCCGCCGGAGCATCAGCCGGCCCGCCACCGCCACGGTGGTCGACGTGTTCGTCTCCGGGGGCAGGCCCGCGTAGCGCTCGTGGAGGGCACCGGCCTCGGCCGTCCGGTCGAACCGGTAGGGCGGCTCCTGGTCGCTCATTGGTAGTCGGCTCGATTCCGGTCGTAGATGATGCGGAGGCCGTGGAGGGTCAGCCATGGCAGGTAGTGCTCGATGCACTCGGAGTAGGGCAGCATGGACTCTCCGAGGCCTCCGGTGGAGACGATGGTGCAGGGGCCCAGCTCGGCCTGGAACCGGCGGCACAGCCCGTCGACGGCGGCGCCGAAACCGTAGAACGTGCCCGACTGGATCGACTCGGCCGTGCTCTTGCCGATGGCCCTCTTGGGCTCGGCCAGCCTGACCCGGGACAGGGCCGCGGCCCGGGCGAACAGCGCGTCAAGGCTGATCTCGATCCCGGGAAGGATGGCCCCGCCCAGGTACTCCCCGCGGCTCGAGGTGGCGTCGACCGTGGTGGCCGTCCCGAAATCCACCACGATGATGGGCCCCGGGTAGAGGTCGAGGGCGCCCACGGCGTTGGCGATCCGGTCGGGACCGACCTCCTTGGGGTTCTCGTAGAGGATGGGCACACCCGTGCGTGTGCCCGGCTCCAGCACGATCGGAGGGACCGACAGGTACCGATCGGTCATCTCGCGGAGGGCAGCCGTCAGCCGGGGCACGGTCGAGGACACCACCACGCCGGTCACGTCGTCGAACGAGGCGCCCTGGAAGTCGAGGAGCTGGCTGACGATCAGCGCGTGCTCGTCGGACGTGCGCTCGGCACTGGTGGCGAGGCGCCACGGCTCGAGGAGCTCGTCGCCCCTGTACAGGCCCACCACGGTCTGGGTGTTGCCCGCGTCGATGGCCAGCAGCATGGTCAGGAGGTTGGGCCCGTCATTCCGCTCGAAGGGCCGCTCGGGCCCAGGCCCCGGTCAAGGTCGAGGCCGATGTCCAGGGAGGGGGCGGAATGGGTGAGGGCGCCGACCGAGATCAGGTCGGGGCCGGCCTGGGCGAAGGCGATTACCGTCTCCAGCGTGATCCCCCCGGAGACCTCCACCAAGGCCCGGGACGCCACTTCCTCGACCGCGGCGGCGACCTCCGCGGGAGTCATGTTGTCGAGCAGAACCAGGTCCGCTCCCGCCACCACGGCCTCCTTCACCTGGCCGAGGGTGTCGCACTCCACCTGCACGGAGCGGCCGGGCCACAACCGGCGGGCGGCGGCCACGGCGCCGTCTATCGAAAGCCCGGCCAGGTGGTTGTCCTTGACGAGGATCCCGTCCGATAGCGAGGCCCGGTGATTGACTCCTCCCCCGGCCCGGACGGCGGCCTTCTCCAGGGCCCGGAGGCCGGGCAGGGTCTTGCGGGTGTCGCGGATCCGCACGTGTCCCACTCCGGCCACCGCCTCCACGTAGCGGCGGGTCAGGGTGGCCACCCCGGACAGGTGGCACAGGAAGTTGAGGGCCGTCCGTTCGGCGGTGAGGACCGACGGCAAGGGGCCCCGGACGTGAGCCAGCGGGCGGCCGGGGTGCAGCACGTCGCCGTCGTCGGCCAGCCATTCGACGGCGATTGACGGGTCGACCTGGGCGAACGTCTCCTGAGCCGCCAGACGTCCGGCCAGGACCCCCTCGACCCGGGGAACCAGGCTGGCTTCGCCGAGCACGCCGGCGGGAAGGAGGGCGGCGGTGAGGTCGCCGAGGGGCCCGACGTCCTCGGCCAGGGCCCGGGCCACGGCCTCCCGCACGAGGGCGAGGGGGGCCTGGGCCCGAGCGGCCCCCTGAGCGGGGACCTGGGCCCGAGCGGCCCCCTGAGCGGGGACCTGGGCCCGAGCGGCCCCCTGAGCGGGGAACTCAGTGGTCACGTGATCACGAGCCGCAGCCGGAAATCGGGTGACGTGGCCGGGAAGTCGGTGCGGGTGTGCGCCCCCCGGCTCTCCTCTCGCACCGTCGCCGCAGCCACCAGCCCCCCGGCGACGGCGGCCAGGTTCCGCAGCTCGCACCCGGCGGGCGTGTCGGACACGATGGGCGGCAGCCGGTGCAGCTCGGCGCCGGCCGTCGCCAGCGACTGGCCGTCGCGGAGCACGCCGGCCAGCTCCGTCATCATGCGCTGCTGGGCTTCGCGGACC
>JAIVIH010000164.1 GCA_020200615.1 Actinomycetota bacterium
CCGCGATGTCCACGAGGCGAGCCCGCTGGTCGGCCGTCAACGGACCGGCCAGCTCGATGTCGCGCTCGATGAGGTCGATCATGCCCGGTCTCGATTCACAGTCCCGACAGTCGTCGCCATGGCGGCGGCTGTGGCGCAGGCGCACCGACGCGCCCTCCAGCGGCCAGCCTTTGCGGCCGGCGTACATCTGAAGGGTCATCGAAGTGCATGCTCCAAGGGAGGCGAGTAACAGGTCGTAGGGCGTGGGCCCGGTGTCGTCGCCGATGCCTTGAGGCTCGTCGGAGAGGAAGCTGTGGCGCCCGGCTTCGATCCGCTGCTCCAGCCGTCCGGTAGCCCCACGTACGAGCACCTCCCCCTCCGGTGGACCGTCGCGCTGCGTCACCTGGGTCAGCGCCGGCGCGGGAAGGTACCGGCTCACCCACGCGGCCACGATGTCGGCCACGTAGGCGCCGTCGCTGGCGCCGGTGAGGAGGTGGTCGGCGCCGTCGAGGGACACGAAGCTCTTGGGGTGGCGGGCGGCGTCGAAGATCCGCCTGGCGTTGGCCACGTCGACGAGCTGGTCCGTCGGGGCGTGGAGAACCAGCAGAGGCCGGCGCAGCGAGCGCACCGCCGCCTCCACGTTGGCGCCGCTGAGGTCAGTGAGGAACTGGCGACGGACCCGGAAGCGGCGCCCGCCCAACTCCACCGCCACCTCCGCGGCGTCGCCCGCCAGCGCCGACAGCGCATCGGCGGGGAACAGTCGCAGCACGTGGGCGGGGTCGGCGGGAGCGTTCACCGTGACCACGGCCGCCACCCGGGGGAGCCCGGCCGCGGCGGCGAGCACGGCAGTGCCGCCCAGGCTGTGGCCGATGAGGATGACCGGACCTGCGAACTCACCTCCGAGGGCTTCGGAGGCCCGCCGCAGGTCCTCGACGTTGGAGGAGAAGTTGGTGTTGGCGAACTCTCCGGCACTGGAGCCCAGCCCGGTGAAGTCGAACCGAAGCACTCCCACCCCTGCCTCGACGAGGCCCCGGGCGATCCTCGCCGCCGCGATCGTGTCCTGCGAGCAGGTGAAGCAGTGGGCGAACACCGCCACCGCCACCGGCTCGCCGGTGGGCAGATCGAGACGGGCGGCCAGCTGGTCGCCCCCGGAACCGTCGAATGTGAAACGCCGGGCCGATGGCGCCCGGTCCGCGGGATGCCTGCTCACCGGTCGGGTGGGCCCGGTGAGTCGCCGTGGGCAGGGTCCTCAGCGGCGGGTGGGCACAGGGGCGGTAGGCACCACTCCACCACGAAGTCCACCGGCCCAGGCCCGGCGACCGCGGCGAGTCGGCGCTGCACCTCCACACCGTCGGAGAGCGGAGCGCTGATGTCACCGGTCATTGCCTGCGCCTCCCTCGGCCGGCGACAGCGCGCGGCCCGTACCGGGAACCCGCCTGGCCGGCCTCCAATTCCCCCGCGTGATCGTTGTCTGACGCCGGCCGCGGTGCCCTTCGCCACTGCGCTGAGTATTCCGGAGGGTGGCGACCCACTTGGTCATATCTACGCCCTCCTCCATGCTTGCTCGGGTGGCGATGATCATTTCCCCAACACCAGCCTGCGGCGGAAGCCAGCCTGCAGTGTCACATCTTGGCGAGCGGGCCCGGGTGGAGCCCGACCTCGCTAGCCTGCACCCGGTGGATCAGGGCAGCAACCCGTCGCCTTCACTGACGGGGCCGCCTTGGGGCAACAACGGGAGTGGGACGGCCGGGTTCCCAGTCTTGCCCCCCGAGCTGCGCGTGCCCACGGTGACGGCAGAGCAGATGCGGGAGGTCGACCGAGCCATGGTCGAGGACCTGGGCATCGAGCTCCTCCAGATGATGGAGAATGCCGGCCGCAGTCTCGCCGAGGTGGCGCTGCGCCGGTTCGCTCCTTCACGGGTGACCGTGCTGGCCGGCCGGGGCGGCAACGGCGGTGGCGGCCTCGCCGCGGCGCGCCATCTCGCCAACCGGGGGGCGGGGGTGACCGTGGTCCTGTCCCACCCGCCGGAGGAGATGAGTCCCGCCGCTCGTCGCCAGCTCGACATCATCTCGCGGATGGGAGTGCACACCTCCGACGAGCCGCTTCCCGCAGATCTGATCGTCGATGCCTTGATCGGCTATAGCCTCCGAGGCGATCCTCGCGGCCGGGCGCGGGCGCTGATCGAGTGGGCCACGGGCGCCGGCACCCCCGTGTTGTCTCTCGACACCCCGAGCGGCCTGGACGTCGACACCGGCCGAGCGTCGCAACCATGCGTCCGGGCGGGGGCGACGCTGACCCTGGCTCTACCGAAGCCCGGGCTGGTCGGAGGCTCGCCCCTCGTCGGCGATCTGTACCTTGCCGACATCTCGGTCCCGGCCATCGTGTACGAACGCCTGGGTTTGCAGGTTCCCCGCCTGTTCGGCGAGGGGCCGATCGTCGAGCTCGTGGTACCCGGATCACCGGAGAACTGGCGCCGGTAGCCGTGATGCAGGAGCCCCAGTGCCTCGAGCACCGACAGGATCACCCAACCGCGGG
>JAIVIH010000165.1 GCA_020200615.1 Actinomycetota bacterium
CCGATCGCCCCGCCTCCGCCATCCGGGCGGCGACGACGGCACCGCCGAATCCGGATCCGATGACGACGATGTCGAACCGGTCCACGGCCAGAGTGTGTCGCATGCTCGGCCGTCACGCTGGCCCGGACCGAAGAAGGCCAGCACCACCCGAAAAGAGACGTGCCAGCACCCTTTACGTTTCGGAGGTTTCTGCCGACACTCCTGGTGTAAGGGTGCCTGGAAGGAGGAGCGCCATGAGTCCAGATCAGCAGAGGAAGTTGCGGACGCTGGAGGGGCGCACGATCAGCCTCGCCCTGGCCGACGGCTCCCGCCTCGACTCGGCGGCCTTGATCTCGGCCCGCGGTCGGACGCTCTGGGTGTTCACCAAGGGCGAGGACGCTTTCCTCCCCGTCGGCGACGTGATCGACGCCTGGGAATCGCAGCCGCAGCGCTGCGCCGCCTGACCCGCTCGGCCTGACCCACTCGGCAACGGACCCGGGGACTCCCCGGGGAATACGTCCTGCGTTCACCCCCCGTTCACCCCGCTACAGCCGGTTTGTCACCTGCCCCTCGGTGAGCAGCACGGGCTGGAGATCCGGCCCCTCCACGTGGCCAAGAACATCGAGCGCGACGGTGATCAGGGGTACGTCGTCACCGCCAACCGGCTCGACGCCGACCATCCCGGGGTGTTCGAAACGTGCCAGATCGCTGGGCGTACGGTGGTGGTCTCGGCCGGAGCCATCGGTTCCACCGAGCTGCTGCTGCGGGCCCGCGACCTCCACGGGAGCCTGCCCGCCCTGCCCCGGGCCCTGGGCCGTCGCTTCTCGGGCAACGGCGACATGCTCTTCGCGGGGACCAAGAACGTCGCCGAGATCGTCGACTCCAGCTCGGGGCCCAGCATCACCGCCGGAGCCTTCGTTCACCGACCGGGGTCCAAGCACCTCATCCAGATCCAGGACCTGGGCTTCCCACCGGCGCTCACGTCGCTGTTCGACGGCACCCTTCCGATCCCCAGCCGGGTGCGCAGCCTGGCCCACGCGGCCAGCGGCTACGTCCACGCCGCCCGGCGGGGAGAGTCGTTTCCCGCCCGCAACCTGTTCGTGGGCTCGTTCGTCCCCCACTTCCTGCCCTACCTCGGCCTCGGCACCGACGCCGCCGACGGCCGCATGCGGCTCGACGCCCGGGGCCGGCTGCGGCTCGACTGGAACCCGGCGGCCAGCCAGGAGATGTACGACGAGATGGAAGACGCCATGCGCGCCCTCAGCCGGGCGGTAGGGGGGGAATTCGTACGCAGCCTCCCCTGGCGCCGCCCGTTGAAGCGGCTACTGACCGCTCACCCCATGGGGGGAGCGGTCATGAGCGACTCTCCGTCCGGAGGGGTCGTCGATCACCGGGGCGAGGTCTGGGGGCACCCCGGCCTGTTCGTGGCCGACTCCGCCGTCATCCCCGGCCCGCTGGCGGTCAACCCGTCGCTCACCATCGCCGCCCTGGCCGAGCGCACGGCCCAGTGGATGATCCACGGGCGGGAGGCGTCCTAGGAAGGCTCCACGTCCCAGGCGAGCAGGATGTCGTCGGAGAGGACCTGTACCGAGCGGTTGGTGAGACGGATGCCGTCCGCCACCCGGGTTACGCCCAGCTGACCCACGGCCTGGGTGCCCTGGCCGATGATGGTGGGGGCGACCCCGATGATCATCCGGTCGACGAGTCCGGCGGCGAGGAGCGACGTGATCACCCGGGCGCCTCCTTCCACCATCAGGGAGGACACACCTTCCTCGCGGAGCACGGCCATGGCGGCGGCCAGGTCGAGTCCGCCGGCGCCCCCGGGAACCACCCGCACGGCCACGTTCCGGGCCTGGAGACGTTGACGGTCCCGCTGGCGCGCCCGATCGCTGGTGAGGATGAGGGTGGGCACGTCGGAGCTGAGGACCTTGGCCGTGGTGGGCGTGCGGAGATGGGAGTCGAGTACCACCCGCAGCGGCGAGGCTCCGGCCACCATGCGCACCGTGAGCTCGGGGTCGTCCCTCAGGACCGTCCCCACCCCGACCATCACCGCATCGCAGCTGGCCCTCAGGGCGTGGGAGATCCGCCGCTCCTCGTCGCCACTGATCCACCGGGCGTCGCCGTCGGCGGTGGCGATCCGGCCGTCCACCGTTTGGGCGAACTTGAGCACGACGTAGGGGTGGGCGAACTTGAGCACGACGTAGGGGCGGTCCTCGCCGGGGCGCACGGGGCCGAGGAGCTGGGTGGGATCCGACCCCGCGGGCACGTCCATCTCGACAGGAGGACCGGCGGGGCGGATGTGGCCCAGCCGCCGTTCCTTCGTCCGCAAGTAGGCCAGGTTCCGGGCGTGGGGAGCGGTGGCGAGGGGGACCACGGCGTCGACCTGCACTCCGGCCAGTTTGAGGGCGGAGACCTTGTCCGGGTTGTTGGTCAACAGGCGGATGGAGCGCAGACCCACCGCCCCAAGCACGGCGGCGGCGTCGCCGTAGTCCCGCCCGTCGACCACGTGCCCCAGCCGCAGGTTGGCGTCGAGGGTGTCGGCCCCCTGGTCCTGCTCGACGTAGGCCCGGAGCTTCTCGACCAGCCCGATGCCGCGGCCCTCGTGGCCGGTGGCGTACACGAGGACGCCGGAACCGTGGGCGGCGATGGTGCGGAGGGCGAGCCGGAGCTGGATCCCGCAGTCACACCTCAGTGACCCGAGGGCGTCGCCGGTGAGGCATTCGGAGTGGAGCCGGGTGAGAACTCCCTGCTCACCGACCACGTCCCCCCGTACGAGGGCGAGGTAGACGAACCCCGAGGCGCACTCGAAGGCTTGGGCCTCGAACAGGCCGAGGGCGGTGGGCAGGGGGACGGTTGCCACCAGCCGGGGTGCGGCAACCGCACCGCCTGCCGGAAGCGAGCTACCCCTGAAGGAGGTTTCGGAAAGCGCGCTCACGTTCCGGACCACCGTGCCCGGGCACTAGCGTTCGGCGAGTCCGTTGCCGGACCCTTTGACCGATGAAGGCCCATGCCCTCTCCTTCGTAGCCCCTAGCAGGGTGGAGATCACCGAGGTTGAACTGCCCGAGACCGGGCCGGGTCAAACCCTGGTGGCCACCCGCTATTCGGGCATCAGCAGCGGTACCGAGCTGCTCGCCTACCGGGGCCAGATCGACGCCTCGCTGCCCTTGGACGACACCCTGGGCGCCCTTACCGGCACTTTCGCCTATCCCTTCGCCTACGGCTACAGCTGCGTGGGACAGGTGGAGCGGGGGGATGAGCGCCTGCCCTCGGGGTCCTGGGTCCTCGCCTTCCACCCCCACCAGGACCGGTTCGTGGCCCGGACCGACGAGCTGGTGCCTCTGGGCGACTGCGACCCCAGGATCGGCACGCTCTTCCCCCTGGTCGAGACCGCCCTGCAGATCAGCCTGGACGCGGGCCAGGTCCATCACGAGCGGGTGGTCGTCATCGGACTCGGTGCTGTCGGGATGCTCACGGCTGCGCTCCTGCGCCGCGCCGGCGCCGAGGTGATCGGCGTCGAACCCTCACCGTGGCGGCGCAAGGCGGCGGCCGAGTTCGGGCTCCGGACGGTGGAGACCGAGGGCGTGGTCGACGTCGTGGCCGAGGAGACGCGCGGGGCCGGCGTACCCCTCGTGGTGGAGGTGTCGGGGAACCCGCAGAGCCTGGAAACGGCCCTGGGTCTCCTGGCCCACGAGGGAACCGCGCTGGTGGCGTCCTGGTACGGCACCAAGGAGGTCCGGTTGCCTTTGGGGGGAGCCTTCCATCGCCGGAGGCTGTCGATCCGCAGCACCCAGGTGTCGAGCATCCCTTCCCACCTGAGCGTCCGCTGGACGGTCGAGCGGCGCCGGGCGACGGTCCAGCGGCTGCTGGAGGAGCTCCCCCTGTCCGTTCTGGCCACCCACGAGTTCCCGTTCCGGGACGCGGCCACGGCGTTCGACGTGCTGGACCGGGGCGAGGACGGCCTGCTTCACGCGGCGCTGTCCTATGACGAGGCGGGGGCCCGATGAGTTACGAGGTGGGGACGGCGGTCGAGGTGCGGGCCTTCCACGTCATGCCCGGCGCGCCCGAGCCGGAAGGCAGCCTCCACGCCCACGACTACCGGATCGACGTGGTGGTGGAGCGGAGCGAGCTGGACGAGGCGGGCATGGTGTGCGATCTGGACATCCTCGACGCCGCCTTGGGCGCAGTGGCGGACGAGGTCCGGGACGCCGACCTGGACCGGATCCGACCTCCGGAGGCGGAGGCGGTGACGGTCGAAGTGTTCGCCCGGTGGGCCCATGGACAGCTGGCGCCCGCCGTCCGATCGGGAGGCGGCGAGATGCTGAGCGTCCGGGTGTGGGAGTCGCCCGTGGCCTTCGGCGGCTACAAGGCACCGGCTTAGCCGGGAGGCCCCAGCTCGCGGTAAGCGGCCAGGCAGCGTTCGGCGCAGGCCTCCCACGTGAACTGCCTCAGGACCAGGTCCCGCCCGTTCTCCCCCAGGCGACGGGCCAGGCCTGGGTCGGCCAGCAGCAGCCGGAGGCGGTCCTGGAGCTGGTCGACTTCGCCCGGTTCCACGAGGAACCCGGTGACCCCGTCCACCACCACCTCCGGGAGGCCCCCGAGGCGGCTGGCCACCACCGGCGTCCCGCTGGCCATCGCCTCCAGCACGGTCAACCCCAACAGTTCGGAGATGGGCACGCT
>JAIVIH010000420.1 GCA_020200615.1 Actinomycetota bacterium
GGACTTCACGGTAGGTTGGCCGCTCCCCATGCCTCGCGCCGCCGCTCGTCCGCGCCCCACGCTCGTACTCTTCGTCCGTCACGGGCAGACGCCCACCACGGGCAAGGTGCTGCCGGGCCGGGCCCCAGGCCTGCACCTGTCCGACGTGGGGAAGGAGCAGGCGCGCGTGGCGGCCGATGCCGTGGCCAAGCTGCCCAAGGTGGACGCCATCTACGCCTCGCCCCTCGAGCGGGCGCGGGAGACAGCCGCTCCCATCGCCGTCGCCCGGGGCCTCAAGGTGAAGATCGACCGGGGCCTCCTCGAGCTGGACGTGGGCGACTGGACGGGTGAGGAGCTCAAGAAGGTGAGCCGGACCCCCGGCTGGAAGGTGGTCCAGAACCATCCCAGCGGCTTCCGGTTCCCGGGCGGCGAGTCCTTCGTCGAGCTCCAGGCCCGTATCGTGGGCACCATCGCCCGCCTCGTCGCCGTTCACCCGGGCGGCACCATCGTCGCCGTGTCCCACGCCGACACGATCAAAGCAGCCGTCGGTCACGCCCTCGGCACCCACCTCGACATGTTCCAGCGCCTCTCCATTTCGCCCTGCTCGGTCACGGCCGTGGCCTACGCAGAGTCGGGCCCGATGGTGCTGACCGTGAACTGGGTGTCATCGCTCCTGTCCAAGCCGTCGTGAGCAGCTCGTTCGAGATCGCCGACGTCGACCACCTCACCACCGGCACCATCGGCCCGCCCGGCCAGCGGACCTTCTTCATCCAGGCCCGCAAGGCCGAGCAGGTCGTCTCGCTGAGGCTGGAGAAGACGCAGGTCGCAGCCCTGTGCCGCTACCTCGAGACCCTGCTCGCCGACCTTCCCGTGCCCGGGCCCCTTCCCACCGACCTGGACCTGCTGGAGCCGGTGGTCGCCGAGTGGGTGGTGGGCTCCCTGGGCGTCACCTACGACGAAGAGGACGACCGCATCATCCTCGTGGCCGAGGAGCTGGTCGAGGAGGGCGAGGAGGGGGCGAGCGCTCACTTCCGCGCCACCCGGGAGCAGGTGGCGGCCTTCATCCGCCACGGCAACGAGGTCGTGGCCGCCGGTCGTCCGCCGTGCCCGCTGTGCGGCGCTCCCCAAGATCCCGAAGGACACATGTGCGTCCGCCTGAACGGTCACCGCGACCTGGCGCCCTGAGCCTGCTCTCGGAGGGCGAGATCGTCGTCCGGGGCCGCCTGCCCTGGAGCTCGAACGGCACGTTCCTCGTCGACCTCGGCCTAGGGGACATGGCCGGCCGGGGGATCTACAAGCCCCTCCGAGGCGAGCGCCCGCTCTGGGACTACCCGCCCGGCCTGTACAAGCGGGAGGTGGCGACCTGGGTCGTGTCCGAAGCCCTCGGCTGGGGGCTCGTGCCGGAGACGGTGGTGCGCGACGGCCCCTTGGGCGTGGGATCGGTGCAGCGATGGGTCGACGCCGACTTCGACGAGCACTACTTCACCCTGCTCGAGCGCCCGGAGCACCATGACGCCCTCCGGGCCATCTGCGCCCTCGACCTGGTGGTGAACAACGGGGACCGCAAGGGGGGACACTGCCTGGTCGACGCCGACGGCCGCATGTGGGCCATCGACCACGGGCTGTCCCTCCACGCCCACCCCAAGCTGCGCACCGTGATCTGGGACTTCGAAGGCCAGCCCATCCCGGCCGAGCGGGTCGAGGCGGTGGCCGCGCTGGCCCTGGACCTGCCCTCCGACCTCGACGGCCTCCTGGACGAGGCGGAGATGGTGGCCCTGGTGGCCCGGGCCGCGGCCATGCTGCGCAACCCCGTGTTCCCCTCGGCCCGCTCGGCCCGGCACTTCCCCTGGCCCCTCGTGTGACCGAGGCGCGAAGGTCGATCGCCGAGCTCGTCGACCTGGGGGACCTGGACGAGCTGCTGCGCCGCGTCGACCTCCTGTGCGACGACGGGAACTGGGCCGGGGTGCTCGATCTGCGGGATCGCTGCCGCGCCGCCTTCGAGCGGGGACGCCAGCTCTGGCCCGCAGCCAGCCACGCCGAGTACCGGCTGGCCCTCCAGGCACCGGGGCGCTGGGCGGCGCCCGTGCTGCAGTCGGGTGGGGGCCGCTTCTCTCTCGGCCCCCTGACCGAGGTGGCGGCGTCGTCCCACACGTGGAGCGAGCTCGCCCCCCACCTGGCCCGGACACCGGAGACCGCGCTCGTCGCCCACGAGCGTGTGGTCCGGGGCGAGGACCTGACCGGGGAGACGACGGTGGACACAGCCGTCCTCGAGTTGCCCCTTCGACTCCAGCCGTGGGAGCCGGAGTATCCGCTGGCGACTTACAAGCCGTACTCGGCCGAGTTCGCCGACGTCCCCGTCCCCCCTGGCACACGCTGGGAAGAGGCCGTGCCCGCCGGCGATCCCGAGCCGGCGGACGACCCCGAGGCCATCCACGCCCTGGTGGAGCTGGCGGTGGCGTGGAGCACCCAGTCCAACGGCTCGTCGACGGCCGTGGCTGTGCACGGAGACGCCCTGGACGC
>JAIVIH010000166.1 GCA_020200615.1 Actinomycetota bacterium
GCGAGCGGTCGGTCGTGAGGTGCATCAGCACTCGAATGCAGCGGGGAGTGCCGCCTCCGACGGCGAGCTCGCGGGCGCAGAGGAGAGGGACATCGCCGAGACCGGCCTCCCGGGCGGCCGTCGCCGGAAAGGCGGAGGTCAGGTCGTCGGTGGCCGTGAAGATGATGCTGATGAGGTCGTCCTTCTCGATGCCGTTGCGGGCCAGCATCTCGCGGACGAGGGCCTGGACGCGCTCGGTTATCTGCGCCGAGGTGTCGCGGTCGACGGTGGTTGCTCCCCGCAGGGCGCGCACGGCAAGGGCCACGCCGGGAATCTACTGACTTCCCCCCGGAGGCCGGGCGGCCCACTTAGCCACCGATTCCTCCAGGACCCGAACCTCCTCGGGAGTGATGGCCCGCCACTCCCCCGGCTTCAGACTCCGATCGGCCAAGGGGCCGATACGGGTGCGCACCAGCCTGACGACAGGATGACCCACGGCGGCACACATCCGGCGTACCTGGCGGTTCCGGCCTTCGTGGATGGTGAGCCGGATCCCGCGGGGTGGCACCAGGCTGGCCCTGGCAGGAGCGGTGGGGCCGTCGTCGAGGATCAGGCCCGTGCGGAGCCGCCGCAACTCCCCCGGGCTCGGGAGCCCGTCCACTTCGGCCAGGTACTCCTTCTCCACGCCGAACGAGGGATGGGTCAGGCGGTGCGCCAGGTCCCCGTCGTTGGTGAGGATGAGCAGGCCCTCGCTGTCGGCGTCGAGCCGGCCCACGGGGAACACCCGGGGCTCGTCGGGCACGAGGCCGAGCACCGTGGGGCGGCCCTGAGGGTCCGAAGCGGTGGTCACCACGCCCGCCGGCTTGTTCAGCAGGTAGTACACGAGTCCCGGCCGCACGGAGAGGGGGACGCCGTCCACCTCCACCTTCGCCTCGGCCGTGTTCACCCGCCGGCCGAGGACGGCGACCTCGCCGTCGACCGTCACCCGGCCCTCGGCGATGAGCTCCTCGCACACCCGCCGGCTGCCGAACCCCACGGCGGCCAGCACCTTCTGGAGCCGCTCGCCGTCATACCGTTCGGGCACGGAGCCAGTGTGCCGTTCGGGCTCGTTCACTCCCAGGCGGAAGGGCCGCCACCCTCGGAGACGCCCAAGCCCCGTTCGAGGGCTTCCACCACCTCGGTGCCGGGCATGAACTCGGCCAGCGGTGGCAGGGCCGACACCGAATCCAGCCCGAGCTTCTCGAGGAACAGGGCGGTGGTGCCGTAGAGGATGGCCTGGCCCGGCCCCGGGTCGCGGCCGACCTCCTGGACGTAGCCCCGCTGCTGAAGGGTGCGGACGACGGCGTCGGCGTTGACCCCGCGCACGGCGGCGATCTGTGCCCTCGACACCGGCTGGCGGTAGGCGACGATGGCGAGGGTCTCGAGGGCCGGACCCGAGAGCTTGGCCTGCTGGCCGTCGAGGACGAACCGCTCGACGTAGGGCGCCAGGTCGGGCGAGCTCTGGAACCGGTACCCCCCGGCCACCCGCACCAGAACGAAGCCCCGCTCCTCGCGCTCGTAGGACTCGGCCAGCTCCCGGCAACCAGAACGAAGCCCCGCTCCTCGCGCTCGTAGGACTCGGCCAGCTCCCGGCACAGGTCCTCCACCCGACCGGGGCTGAGCTCGAGCAGCTGCCCCAGCAGCTGCGGGTCGACCGGCACCTCGGCCACCATCAGGACGGCCTCGATGGCCCGGGCCGCTTCCGAACGGGAGCTATCCATGGTGGGCCAGCTCTGTGTCGTCGGTGACGGTCGGCAGACCGTCTGTGTCGTCGGTGACGGTCGGCAGACCGTCTGTGTCGTCGGTGACGGTCGGCAGACCGTCACTGTCTGTATCGCTGGTCACGGTCAGGGGGCCATGGGTGTCGTCGTGGCCCATCCACGTGATGACCAGCTCGCCGAAGGTCGCCGCCTGGTCGACTTCTACCCAACCCTGCTTGTAGAGCTCCAGCACGGCCAGGAAGCGGACGATGATCTCCAGCCGGTCGTCGAGGCCGAGAGTCAGGTGGCGGAAGGTGATCCGCCCGAGATCGGGCAGGGCGCCCGTCAGCTGCGAAACCGCGTCCTGCACGCTGGCCCGAATCGGGGCTACGTGGTCCAGGTCGACCCTGAGCACGGGCTTGGGCTGCACGGCACGGAGGAAGGCCTGGCGGACGTCCTCCGGGGTCACGCCGGCCAGGAGGTCGGGCATGAGAGCCACGAACCGCTCCTCGAGCCCGGCCGTGCGCGGCCGGGACAGGCTGGCCGAATCGCTCAGGTGGGCCAGGGCCAGGCCTGCGTCCCGGAACGTCTTGCACTCGAGCAGCCGGGCCAGCAAGAGGTCGCGTTCCTCCAGGAGGGCGAGCTCCTCGTCGGCCTCGGGGTCCTCGACTCCGGGTAGGAGCCGCCGCGTCTTCAGCTCGACCAGGGTGGCCGCGATGACCAGGAAATCGGTCGCCGTCTCCAGGTCGAAGGCGTAGGCGCCTCCGGTCAGGGGTCCGCTCTGGCGCATGCGGTCCATCTCCGCCAGGTAGGCGTCGACGATCCCGCTCAGCGACACCTGGTACAGATCGACCTGGTCGCGCACGATGAGATGGAGAAGGAGGTCGAACGGGCCCTCGTAAACCGGAGTCCGCACCTCGAAGGGCATCCCTCCAGCGTACCGGCGCGCCCGGCCCGAACCGGGTATGTCGACCGGGGAGGGGGCCGGAGGCCGCCTACGATCCCCTCCCATGGCACGAGTGCTCTCGGGCATCCAACCGACCGGAGACATACACCTGGGCAACTACCTGGGCGCAGTCCGCCAGTGGGTGGCCGACCAGCAGGAGTACGACTGCTACTTCTGCGTGGTCGACCTCCACGCCCTCACCGTTCCCAGAGAGCCGGGCGAGCTGCGGGCCAAGACCCTCGAGACATCCCTGGTGCTGGTGGCCGCCGGCCTCGATCCCGAGATCTGCACCCTCTTCGTGCAGAGCCAGGTCCCCGAGCACACCCAACTCACCTGGCTGCTCGAGTGCCTGGCGGGCATGGGCGAGTTGCGGCGCATGGTCCAGTTCAAGGACAAGGCGCGAGGCAACGAGGAGTCGGCCAGGGTCGGACTCTTCACCTATCCCGTCCTCCAGGCGGCCGACATCCTCCTGTACAACGCCGACCGCGTCCCCGTGGGCGACGAGCAACGCCAGCACCTGGAGCTGTGCCGGGACCTGGCCCTGCGCTTCAACCACCGCTTCGGGGAGACGTTCGTCGTTCCCGAGGCCGCGGTTCCGAAGGTGGGGGCGCGGATCATGGACCTCCAGGACCCGACGTCCAAGATGTCCAAGTCCGCGGAGTCCCCCCGAGGGGTCGTGCTGGTCCTCGACGACCCCGACGTGATCGACCGCAAGATCCGGCGCGCCGTCACCGACCCCGGCGCCCAGATCCGCTTCGACCTCCTCCACAAGCCGGGGGTGTCCAACCTCCTCTCCATCCTGGGGGCGGTGACCGACGGCGATCCCGAGAAGCTGGCCGAGGGGTTCTCCGACTACGCCTCGCTGAAGTCGGCGACCGCGGAGGCCGTCATCGAGCTGCTGCGGCCCGTCCGCGAGCGGTACCTCGAGCTGGTGACCGATCCTCGGGGGGCGCAGGACATCGTGGCCCGGGGCGCATCCAAGGCCCAACAGGAGGCATCCGCCACCCTGGCCCGGGCCCAGGAAGCAGTCGGCCTGCTGAGCAGGGTCTGACGTGGCGACCGCGGTCTCGGGTGCCAGGCGGAGGGCCAGCACCGCCCTCCTCGTCATCGGCTACCCCCTGTCGGTCGTCGCCGGCAGGCGCATCCTCCGCGTGCTGCGCGAGCGGGACGCGCCCCGGTTCCTCGCCATGGAGGCGGGGATCGCGTGTGTGACGGCCGGCCTGGTCCTGCGGCGCCGGTGGCTGTCGGCCGCGGCGAACGGCCTCAGCCTGGTGGGCGCGGGCTTGGCCTGGGTGGTCTCCGGCCGCTGGCTGCGGTGAAAGGTTCCAACCAGATCGACCGGAGATCACGGCCCGGCGTGGGGTTGGGGC
>JAIVIH010000421.1 GCA_020200615.1 Actinomycetota bacterium
AGACGATCGAGGCCGTCGACTTCATGACCCGCCTGTTCAGGGCGACCATGACCGACGAGGTCTTCGCCTGGAACGCGGCATCCAACAACCAGGGCCTGATCGCGGGAAACCTCTCCTACATCCTCAACTCCATCTCCGCCTACCGCACGGCTCAGACGGCCAACCCCGACGTGGCCGAGGACGTGTTCTTCACGCCGCCGCTGAAGGGACCCACCGGCATAAGCCTCGCCAGCGAGCACGTCATCCCCATCTACGTCATTCCCAAGCACGCCCAGAACCCGGATGCGGCCAAGGAGTTCATCATCACCCTGGTGAACAACTACTCCCAAGTCAGCCACGAGAGCGAGCTGTACACCTTCCCCGCCTTCCCCGACCCGGTGCCCGAATTGCCAAGCTGGCTCGACAACGACCCCTTCGGCTCCAAGCCGGCCAACAAGCTGGCCTTCCTCAAGGACGCCGAGAGGTGGAGCACCACCCTGGGTCACCCCGGCCCGGCCAACGCCGCCATCGGCGAGGTGTTCGACACGTTCATCATCCCCAAGATGATGGCCAAGGCGGCGCGCGGCGAGCTGAGCCCGAGGGACGCCGTCATCGACGCCGAGAACCAGATCAAGCCGATCTTTGACCGCTGGCGTGAACGGGGCCTGGTGGGCGGGAGGTAGCTCACCGGATGGCGATCGTCGAGGTCCGCCACCTCACCAAGCGGTTCGAGGGCAACGCCTCGGCAGCGGTCGACGACCTCGACCTCGCCACCGGCGAAGGCGAGTACCTGGTCCTCCTGGGCCCGTCCGGCTGCGGGAAGACGACGCTCCTGCGCCTCATCGCCGGGCTCGAGCAGCCCACGTCGGGCGAGGTGCTGATCGGCGGCGAGCCCATGGTCGGCCTGCCCCCGCGGGCCCGAAAGATCGCCATGGTGTTCCAGAGCTACGCCCTCTACCCCCACAAAACGGCCCGCAAGAACATCGACTTCCCGCTCAAGGCCCAGGGTCTGGAGCCGGCCGAGAGGATGAAGAAGGTCGAGTGGGCGGCCGAACTGCTGGGCATCACCCGGCTCCTCGACCGCCGTCCCCGGCACCTCTCGGGGGGCGAGCGCCAGCGGGTGGCCCTGGCCCGGGCCCTGGTGCGGGAGCCCGACGTCTTCCTCCTCGACGAGCCCCTCTCCAACCTGGACGCCAAGCTGCGGGCCACCGCCCGCGACGACCTGAAGCAATTCCAGGACAAGATCGGCACGACCACGATCTACGTGACCCATGACCAGGTGGAGGCCATGGGCCTGGGCGACCGGATCGCGGTCATGTCGGAGGGCAAGATCCGCCAGCTGGGCACGCCCCTCGACGTCTACCACGACCCGGCCGACACCTTCGTGGCCACGTTCCTGGGCTCTCCCCCCATGAACATGGTGAAGCGGGAGGACGTCCTCGTCGGCTTCCGGCCCGAGAGCCTGCTGCCCAAGGGCGTGGTCGAGGCCGACGACGGGGCCGTCTCCGTTCCCTTTCACGTCCACCGGGTGGAGTACCTGGGGTCGGAGCGGCATCTGGTGGGAACCGTCGACACGCTGGGCGAGGAGACGAGGGTCATCGCCATGCTGCCGGCGACCGTGTCCGACCACGTCCCGCCCGACCAGACGCACGAGTTCGTCATTCGGGGCGCCGACCTGCGGTTCTTCGACCCGGCCACTGGGGCCCGCACCGACCGGCGGCGGCTCTGAGCGACATTCAACGCGAGACGTCCGTCCGCCGGCGCCGGTTCCTGTTCGACCGGGACGGCGTGCTCGCCCCCCTCATGCTCCTGCCGTCCGTGGTCTACATCGTCGCCCTCGTCGCCGTCCCCTTCTTCCTGGCCATCGCCTACAGCCTGAGCGACGTCACCGTGGGCGACCCCAGCTTCGACTACGTCGGCCTGCGCAACTTCCGGGCCGTCCTGCGCGACCCCGTGTTCCGCCGGTCCCTCACCAACAGCCTGTTCATCACCGTCGTCACCATGGTGCTGGTTCTGCTCCTGGCCAAGACCCTGGCCCTCGTGCTCACCCGCGACTTCCGGGGCAAGTGGCTGGTCCGCTTCCTGATCCTCCTGCCGTGGACCACTCCGGTTCCGCTCGCCGCCATCGCCTGGCTGTGGCTGCTCGACTCGCTGTTCAGCCCCATCGACTGGACCCTGCGGTGGCTCGGGCTGATCGACGGCAACCTGCACTGGCTGGGCAACTCCACCCTGGCCATGGCCTCCGTCATCGCCGTGCAGGTCTGGCGCATCGTCCCGCTGGCCGCGGTCATCATCATGGCCGGGCTGGCCGCCATCCCCCAGGACATCAACGACGCGGCCGAGGTGGACGGGGCCGGGTTCTGGCGGAAGCTGTTCGAGATCACCATCCCCCTCACCCTCCCGGTCACGGCCGTGGCCACCCTGTTCGGGGCGGTGCTGGTCTTCACCGATATGAGCGTCGTCTTCGTGCTCACCCGCGGCGGGCCGGTGGACGCCTCTTCCGGGGCATCCAGGGTGGCGACCTGGCCCAGGGGGCGGCCATCGCCCTCTTCCTGTTCCCGCTCCTTCTGACCATGGCCGTCCTCATCCTGAGGTCGGTGCGGAAGATGGAGGTGATGTAGTGGACGCGGCGGCGATGCGCCGGCGCAGGCGGGGAAGCAGGGCCGGCCTCTACGCCTTGGTGGTGGGCTCCACCCTGTTCGCCGCCTTCCCCTTCGTGTGGTCGCTCATCACCGCCTTCAAGGCCGACCAGGACCTGTACAACCGCAACCACAACCCCTTCATCTTCAACATCGAGCCGACGTTCGAGCACGTCCGGCTGCTGTTCGAGGGCACTGCCTTCAACACCTTCGTGGTCAATACGGTGGTCGTGGCCGTGCTGGTGGTGGCCATCACCCTCGCCGCCAGCCTTCCCGCGGCTTACAGCCTGGCCCGGCTCAACCTCCGCTGGGGCGGCGCCATGGGGATCGCCATCTTCCTCGTCTACCTGATCCCGCCGTCCCTGCTATTCATCTCCCTCTCGCGCGTGGTGTCCTACCTGGGGCTCCAGGACTCACGATGGGCGCTCGTCGTCCTCTATCCGACCATCACCATCCCCGTTTCGGTGTGGCTCCTCATGGGGTTCTTCAAGGGCATCCCGCGGGACATCGAGGAGCAGGCCATGGTCGACGGCTACAGCCGGCTGGGCGCCTTCGTGCGGACGGTGCTCCCCCTGTCCTTTCCGGGCATGGTGGCGGTCGTCGTGTTCTCGGCCACCCTCTCGGCCAGCGAGTTCATCTATGCCCTGGCCTTCGTGTCCCAGACCAGCCAGAAGACGATCAGCGTGGGGGTGCCGACCGAGCTGGTCAGGGGTGACGTGTTCTTCTGGCAGTCGCTTCAGGCCGCCACCCTGCTGGTCGCCATCCCCATCGCCTTGGTGTTCAACACCTTTCTCAAGCGCTTCATCGCCGGGTTCACCATGGGCGCGGTGAAGGGCTGAGCGTGGACGATTTCCAGCCGCGACCCGCCGACCGCGGTTCCGTCGTCTTCTTTCACGCCCACCCCGACGACGAGGCCATCTTCACGGGCGGCACCATGGCCCGGCTGGCGGCTGACGGGTGGCGCGTTGTCCTCGTCGTAGCCACCCAGGGGGAGCTGGGAGCGCCCCGGGCGCCGGGAGACGCGGCGGAGGCGGTCGCCGCCCATCGGGTCACCGAGACCCGCCAGGCGGCCGACCTCCTGAGCGTCGCCCGGCTGGAGTTCCTCGGCTACCACGACTCAGGGATGCTGGGAGACGCGGCCAACTCCGCTCCCGGAGCGTTCTGGGCGGCGGATTCGGACGACGTGGCCCGACGGATGGCTCTCCTACTGAAGGAGGAGCGGGCCGTCGCCCTCGTCGTCTATGACCAGACCGGCATCTACGGGCACCCCGACCACGTGAAGGTGCACGAGGTCGGAGTCCGGGCGGCGGAGCTGGCCGGCGTCGATGCCGTCTACGAGGTCACCGTCGACCGGGAGTACCTCCACTTCGTGGAGACCCACCTCGTCATCGAGGCCGGCGCCAAGCGGACCACCCGGGGTCCGGAGGAGGGCGACCTGGGCCTGGCCGCGTCGGCCATCGGCATGCCCACCGTCCTGGTCACCGCCACCGTCGACGTACGCCCCGTCCTCGACCGCAAGCGGGCGGCCATGGGAGCCCACGGCAGCCAGATCCCGGAGACGGCGTCGGCCATGCGACTCCCGACCGAGGCCTTTGCCGCGGTGTACGGCTACGAGTGGTTCGTCCGCCGAGGGCCCGAGCGGCCCCCTGAGCGGGGTGAAGGCCGTGGTGACCGCGACGGCGGGCCGATCGAGTCTCTGGCCGGTGAGGCGGGCGGCTGGTAAAAGGGGCGGCCGGCGGTGGCCGTCGTGGTTAGCGTGCCTGGATGTAATGCTCCATCCTCTTGATCCCCGCCACCGGCGACTGGGTGGCGCTGGCCGACGATCCCACCGAGGGGTGGGCCGTGCTGCGCATCCTTCCCCGGCGCTCGGTCATCAGCCGACGCCACCCCGAGGACGCGGTTCGGGAGCAGGTTCTGGCGGCCAACGTGGACGTCGTCGGCGTGGTCTGCGCCCTCGATCGGCCCTTCGGGGAGAACCGCTTGGAACGCTTTCTGGCTGTGGCCTGGGACAGCGGCGCCCTTCCCGCGGTGATCCTCACCAAGGCCGACGCGTTCGAGGACGTCGAGGCCATCACCGCCGCTGCCCTTGCGGTCGCTCCCGGGGCCGACGTGTTCGCCACCAGCGCGGTCAGCGGTCTGGGCATGGACGACCTGCGGTCGCTACTGGCCTCGGGGCGCACGCTCGTGCTGTTGGGCCCCTCGGGCGCCGGCAAGTCGACGTTGGTGAACCGATTGGTGGGTCACGACGTCCAGGCGACGGGAGAGGTGCGGGAAGACGACCGGCGCGGCCGGCACACCACCACCACGAGGGACCTGATCCCGGTTCCCAGCGGCGGGATGCTGATCGACACGCCCGGTCTCCGGTCCCTATCGGTGTGGGATGCGGACACGGAGGCGGCACCCGGCTTCCCCGACATCGAGGAGCTGGCCGCGGGCTGCCGGTTCCGGGATTGCAGCCACGAGGGCGAGCCGGGGTGCGCCGTCGATGCCGCAGTGAGGGACGGGACGCTCGATGCTCGCCGGCTGGTGAACTTTCTGAAGCTGCGCCGGGAAACGGCCGCCCTCGACGTGGCGCGGGACGAGCGGGCCCGCCGGGAGGCCGGTCGCAAGGGGGCCCGGGCCGTCCGGAAGGCCAAGATCGTGGATCTCACGGCGCACGGGGTCCATCTCTTCAACCGGATAGGTGAAATAGAGGGTCATCTCCGCTTCAGGACGAGCCTTGAACAGAAGCTCCAACGTCTCCCGGTCGGGGTTTCCGTGCTCGCCGTTGCCGGAGAAGACGTAGTTCTCGGACGTGACCCGGCCGAGGAAATCTCCCTCGTCATCGAGGTTCCGAATGCTGCCGTGATGGGGCATCTTGAGGATGCCGACGTCGATCGTCTCGTCTTCGCCGCAGACGCCGCACTCCATCATCCCCTCCAGGACCTTGTCGCTCCGGGCGTCGCCCGTCAGCAGGACGGTCTTGCCGCCGGCGCGGGCCAGGAGGACGATGCTCGACAGGTTCGCAACCGACTCGTCGTCCAGCGCTGCGAGCATCGACGGTCCCGTCCGTTCCGACGGGGGTTGCTTCTTGAGCCACTTGTCGAAGTCCTTCTGGAGGGCCACCAGCTCAGCCTGGCGCGGGCCGATGACGACGAACTCGACGCCGGCGACCTCATGGGCCACCGGTTCCCCGGGCGCAGTCTGGATGAGCCCCCCACCGAACTGTTGGTTGACCGGGATCTGCAGTCCGTCGGACAGCCTCCGCAGGTCGTCGCCCTG
>JAIVIH010000422.1 GCA_020200615.1 Actinomycetota bacterium
GTTGTGATGTGGCCCCAGCCCCGGCTGTAGGTTTCGGCGATGTGGCCCAGCATCTCCAGCTGCTCGGGCGAGAGCGAGCCGTACGGGATCTTCACCCGTACCATCTGGTTGCGGCCCCCTTGGCGCTGGCCGTAGATGCCGTTGTTGAGCCGGAAGACCCGGAAGACGTCCTCCTCCAGATCGCCGGCAAGGTAGAGGGCGAGCTGCTCCTCGAACTTCTCGATGTCTCGGAGCGCTTCGACGTCGATTTCGCGGGTGACAGCCATCCCCCTCAGACTACCCAATACCTGAGTACTCCGATCAACTTTCGCAAGATTCGGGTCAGCCCTCATAAGTAGGATTTGCCGGTGACCTTCCCCGCGCGGCGGATGCGACGCCTCCGGCGCACGCCCGCCCTGCGGCGGCTGGTGGCCGAGACCCGCTTGACCGTCGACGACCTGGTCGCTCCCGTCTTCGTGCGGGAGGGCATCGACAGTCCGGTCCCCGTGCCGTCCATGCCCGGCGTGGTCCAGCACACCCGGGATTCGCTGCGCAAGGAGGCCCGAGCTCTGGTCGAGGCGGGCGTCCCCGCCCTCGTCCTCTTCGGCCTGCCCGAGGCGCGGTCCAAGGACGGCGAGGGCTCCCAGGCGTGGGCCCCGGACGGGATCGCCCAGGTGGCCCTCCGGGACCTGCGGGACGAGGTGGGAGACGACCTCGTCCTCATGGCCGACCTGTGCCTCGACGAGTACACCGACCACGGCCACTGCGGCGTCCTCGGCCCGGACGGCACAGTGGACAACGACGCATCCCTGGAGCGCTATGCCCTGGTGGCGGTGGCCCAGGCCAGGGCCGGCGCCGACATCGTGGCCCCGTCCGGGATGATGGACGGCCAGGTTGGCGTCATTCGGGCCGCCCTCGACGCCGCCGGTCATTCCGACACCGCCATCCTGGCCTACGCGGCCAAGTACGCCTCGGCCCTGTACGGCCCCTTCCGGGAGGCGGTCGACGTGCGGATCGTGGGCGGGGCGGGCGACCGCAAGGCCTACCAGCAGGACTGGCGGAACCGGCGGGAGGCGCTCGCCGAGGTCGCGCTGGACGTGGCCGAGGGGGCGGACATGGTGATGGTCAAGCCCGCCCTGCCCTATCTGGACGTGGTTGCTGCCGTCCGCCGCCGGTTCCAGGTGCCGGTGGCCGCCTACCACGTGTCGGGCGAGTACTCCATGCTCAAAGCCGCGGCCGAGAGGGGCTGGATCGACGGGACGGCGGTCGCCCTCGAGCAGCTCACCGCCATCAAGCGGGCCGGCGCCGACGTCATCCTCACGTACCTGGCCCGGGAGCTGGCCGAGTCGGACCTTCTGTGACCACCAACCAGGGTCTGTTCGACCGGGCGTGCGCGGTCACGCCCGGCGGCGTCAACTCGCCCGTCCGGGCCTTCGGCAAGGTGGGAGGAACCCCGTACTTCGTGGCCCGGGCCGAGGGGGCCTACGTCTGGGACGTCGAGGGTCGCCGCTACACCGACTACGTCCAGTCGTGGGGTGCGTCGATCCTGGGCCACGCCCATTCGGCGGTGGTGGAGGCCGTCCAGCGGGCCGCGGCCGAGGGCAGTTCCTACGGCGCCCCCACCGAGCGGGAGGTCCTGCTGGCCGAAGCCATCACCCGTCGGGTGCCTTCCTGCGCCCGGGTGCGCCTGGTGTCGAGCGGGACCGAGGCGGCCATGACCGCGGTTCGGGTGGCCCGGGGCTTCACCGGCCGGGAGCGCATCGTGATCTTCGCCGGCTGCTACCACGGCCACTCCGACGCCCTCCTCGCGGGGGGCGGAAGCGGGCTGGCGACGCTGGGTCTGCCGGGCTCGGCCGGAGTGCCCAAGGCGGCGGTGGCCGACACCCTGGTCGTCCCCTACAACGTCGTCCCCGAGATCGGTGATGACGTGGCCGCGGTGCTGGTGGAGCCGGTGGCGGCCAACATGGGTCTGGTGGCGCCCGCCCCCGGTTTCCTCGAAGGGCTCCGGGCCGCGTGCGACGCCAGCGGCGCCCTGCTCGTGTTCGACGAGGTCATCACCGGGTTCCGCCTCGGCCCCGGCGGCGCTCAGGAACGCTTCGGAGTGCGGCCCGACCTCACCGTCCTGGGCAAGGTCATAGGCGGAGGGCTGCCGCTGGCCGCCCTGGGTGGCCGGGCCGACGTGATGGGCGTTCTCGCCCCCGAAGGCCCCGTCTACCAAGCCGGGACCCTGTCCGGGAACCCGCTGGCCACGGCGGCGGGCCTGGCCGTGCTCGACCACCTCGATGCCGCGGCCTACGCCCAGCTCGACGGCCGGGCTGCCCAGCTCGCCGGGTGGCTGACCGACGTCATCGAGGACGCGGGGCTCGCCGTGCAGGTTCCCGTCGTCGGGCCCCTCATGGGCCTGTTCTTCAGCGAGTCCGCCCCCACCGACTACGACTCGGCCAAGGCGGCCGACGGCCAGCGCTACGCCGCCTTCTTTCACCAGCTCCTGGAC